>JBFKUL010000025.1:0-18001 GCA_041635755.1 Burkholderiales bacterium
CAAGCACGTGGCTGGCGCGCTCGCGGCCGTCCAGCACCGCGGCATAAAGGTAGGCGTCCTGGTGGATCATCACCGAGCCCTCGCGACCATCGGGCGACGCTAACAGCCGCAGTCGACCCCGCTTAGCCGCGGCCTCGAAGTGCTTCTGCTCGTAGCTCGGTTCCACCCCACGCACACTGGGCTCGATCCAGATCTGCAGGAAGTGCGTCGCCGCGCTCTTTTCGTGGTTGTACTCGCTGTGCATGACTCCGCGGCCCGCGCTCATGCGCTGCACGTCGCCGGGTCGCATGGTCGAGCCGTTTCCCATCGAGTCCTTGTGCGCCAACGTGCCGTCGAGCACGTAAGTGATGATCTCCATGTCACGGTGCCCGTGCGTGCCAAATCCCGATCCCGGACCGATACGGTCCTCGTTGATGACGCGAAGCGCGCCGAAGCCCATGTGCTCGGGGTCATGGTAGCCGGCAAAAGAAAAGCTGTGGAACGAGTCGAGCCAGCCGTGATTGGCGTGGCCGCGCTCGCTCGAGCGTCTAAGCTCAATCATCGAGATTCTCGTCCCGGAATCGATCCGTCGGGAATATATGTCCGCCGCCCCGGCTACAGGAAGAGCCGGTTCGAATTCCCGCCAGCCGTGCGCCGCGTCCCACCCGCCAAAAGGCGCCTTCGGCAACCTGCGCGACTGATCCCGGCGCGCGATCTAGCTTTGCTTCGCGCTGGAGTCGGCGCGGTCGGCGATTTCCTTGTGCACCTGCGCCATGTCGAGCCCCTTCGCCTGCGTTATGACCTTCTCGAGCGCCGAGCCCGGCAGCGCGCCCGCCTGCTGAAACAGCACCACTTTCTCGCGGAACACCATCAGCGTGGGAATCGATCGGATGCCGAACGCGCCGGCGATTTCCTGCTCGACGTCGGTGTTCACCTTGGCAAACACGACATCCTGGTGCGTTTCGGAAGCCTGTTCGAATACCGGAGCAAAGCCCTTGCACGGTCCGCACCACGGTGCCCAAAAATCGACGATCACCATATCGTTTCCGGTGACCACTGTTTCGAAATTGTCCTTCGTCAGCTCGACGGTTGCCATGCATGCTCCTTCCGCGGTCTTTTTTGCAGTGTACGCTACGTCACTGCGTCGTCGGGGCGCGTTAAACCTGACATGAGCTATCTCGGCCGTTTCGCTCCCTCCCCTACCGGACCACTGCATTTCGGATCGCTGGTCGCGGCGCTCGCGAGCTGGCTTGATGCGCGCGCGGCCGGCGGACGCTGGTTGGTGCGCATCGAGGACCTTGACGCGCCGCGTGAGCAGCCGGGTGCTGCGGCCGAGATCCTGCGCCAGCTCGAGGCGCTCGGCCTGACCTGGGACGGCCCGGTGCACTATCAGAGCCGGCGCACCGAATACTACCGCGCCGCGCTCGCTCGGCTCGAAGCGCAGGGCATGACCTATTGGTGCGGTTGCTCGCGCCGCGAGATCGCCGATTCATCGCTGGGCCTCGCGGTTGACGGGGCGCGCATTTATCCGGGCACGTGTCGCGCGGGCTTGCCTGCCGGTCGTTCGCCGCGCGCGCTGCGAGTGCGCACCGACGGCGGGCCGATTCGATTCACCGACCGGGTGCAGGGTGAGATCGTGCAAAGCGTCGAGCGCGAGGCGGGCGATTTCGTGCTGTACCGCGCCGACGGCATATTTGCTTATCAGCTCGCGGTAGTGGTCGATGACGCGGAGCAGGCCGTCACGGACGTGGTGCGCGGAGCCGATCTGCTCGACTCGAGCGCGCGTCAGATCTGGCTACAGCGCCTGCTCCGTATCCCGACGCCGCGCTACCTTCACGTTCCCGCCGCAGTGAATGCAGCAGGCGAGAAACTGTCGAAGCAAACGGGCGCACGGGCGCTCGAACGCGGGCAGCCGCAACTGGAGATTGCGCGGGCCCTGGTGTTCCTGGGCCAGGATGCGCCCGAAGGTCTCGGCACAACCCAGCTTTTGGAGCACGCCCGCGTCCACTGGAACGTCGAGCGCATTCCGCGCGAGCGGGCAATCCGCACCCCGAACTAAAGACGCCTTCCCGGAAGCATCACGGCGAGCAAGGATCCGAGCACCAGAACGAGAGCGCTGTACTCGACGATGGTCGGTTTCTCGCCGAGAAAGAGCATGCCACTGAAAACCCCCAGCAACGGCGTGAGCAGCATGCTGAGCGAAAAGGCCGTTACCGACAGCGAAGTCGTCAGCTTGATCCAGGCCCAGTGTGCAAAGGCGAAAGCAACCAAGACGTTGTAGGCGACTCCGCTCCATGCCAGGGTGCTCACGTCGGCAAGGGCGCCGAACTCGTCGATGAAGAGCGCGCCGATGAAGATGGGCACGCCGCCCAGCAGCATGATCCAGGCCGTATACGGACCTGCTGGCATCGAGACCGGGTAACGCTTGATCAGGACCGTGCTGAGGGCCCAGGTTCCCGCGGCGCACAGCACCAGGAGCGAGCCGATCGGCGCCGCCTGAAGGTCGACGACGCGCTCTGCGAGCAGCAGCGCGATACCGGCCATGCCGAGGGCAAAGCCAACCAGCTTCCTGCCCGTCATACGCTCGCCGAGCACCCAGACCGAAAGGGGGATCGCCCACGCCGGCATGGTGTAGGCAAGAATTGCCGCGCGTCCCGACGGAATCATTGTCAGCCCGAACGCAACCAGCAAGTTCCAACCCGTCACCGACACGATTGCGAGCAGTGCAAGGCGGAGCCGCTGGCCCTTTGGCACGGCGAGCGAATGACCGCTTGCCCGCATCACCGCGAACAGCACGGCCGAACCCGCGCCAAGGCACATCGAGCGAAAGGTGAACGGCGCAACCTCGCCAAGCGCCACCTTCATCGCAGTCCAATTAAAACCCCAGGCGAGCGTCAGGCCGATCAGAAGCCACCACAGAACCGGCGAGAGCCGGTCGGCGTTGCCCGGTGCGCTCATTTCGTTCTCCTGGCAGACGCGATTGCACGGCCGTCGACGGGCCCGACAAGCAGTAGGCAGGCCGTCATTCCTGGCTCAGCGCTTTGCAAGGAGATCGCGCAAAGCGGCCGCATGCCGCTCGGGCGGCAGCATGGCGAACTTCTCGTTCAACAGCAGCTGAAGATAAGCAACATCCGAGTTGTGCAGATGCGGATGCAGGTAGAAGCGCGGCAGCAGCCGTGCGGTAAGCCGGTGCCGCCCCGAGCGCTCGTTGGCGGCATCCGGCATAAGCGTCAGGTTGAAGCTCCAGTGTCCAAGGCGCGCATACGCGGCAAGCACCCGCGCGAGAGAAGCTGCGAAGGCGTCGATCTCGGCGTCGCTACACTCCGCAAGCGTGGCATGCTCGGTAAACACAGCCTGCGCGTCCCCCAGCATTCCGGCGGGACAAAACGGCACGCGCCAGGCAAGCCCGCCTTCCTCGGACAGCCAGCGCTCGCCGCCGCGCTCGGTCTCGAGCAGAGCCTCGAAGTAGGGCCGACCGTGCCGCGCAAGGAAACGCGCCTCCGCTTCGAGCTCTCGGCGCAACTGATTGCCTGGCGTGTCGGTTACGATCACCTGCAGGTGCGGGTGCACCTGCGATGCACCGGCGGGAGGCATGTAGTTCCAGGTCACGATGCCGTACGCCTCGCGCGCGCCGAGCGAGGGTACAAGGGCAATGATGAACGTCCGTGCCAGCTTGAATGCGTCGGCGATGACGGCGCTTGGCAGTGCATCCATCGGCACGAAATGCTCTCGCGTCATGGCGACGATCGCCGAGACGTCATCGTATGGAAACAGGTTCGGAAAGAGCAGCGCCTCGCCGCGGCTGAGGCGTCCCTGCGGCAGCACATCCTTCGGGTAATGCGGGGTTACGGATTCGACCTTCCCGGGGCAGAAGGGGCAGGCTGTCCGCGTGCGCGTCCCAAGCTCGGCGAGATCGGGCACCTCGCGTGGCGGGAACGCAAAGTGACAGATACGCGACGAATCTCCCGTCAGCGGATCGTAGCGGATCTCGCTTTCGAGCTCGGTAAGTTCGTAGTCCCGACGCGGATCGTGCACGCGCGCAACTTTCCGCACCCGGCGCAGCTCGATCAACGCTTCACCCGCAGCGGCATCGACGTCATGCCCCGGAAAACCATCGAGTTCAGCCACTCGAGCGGCTTGGCCGAGAGCTCAATCTGCCGCCAGCGTGCGAGCACTGCCGGCAGCGCAATCTGCCCCTCTAGTCGCGCCAGAGGGAAGCCGAGGCAGATATGTGTTCCGAAACCAAACGTCAGATGCGGCGGACCATCGCGGCCGAGGATCACGCGATCGGGATCGCGGTAGGCGCGCGGGTCGCGGTTGGCGGCGTTCAGCAACAGGAAGACGCGCTCCCCCGGCTTGAAAGTCTTGCCGTGCACCTCGTGCTCGACCCGCACGATTCGCACCTGGGCGTTGCTCGGCCCGTCGTAGCGCAAGAGCTCCTCGACCGCCGCCGCGGTGAGCGTCGCGTCCAGGCGGAGCTTGTGCGCCTCGTCGGGAAAGCGGATCAGCGCGAGTAGCCCATTGGCGATGTGATTGGTGGTGGTCTCGTGTCCGGCGAACAGCAGCAGAATGCAGCTTGCGACGAGTTCGTCCTCGGTTAGCCGGTCGCCGTTGTCCTCGAGGTGAACCAGCTGGGAGAGCAGATCGGCGCGAGGCTGCGCACGCCGCTCAACAATCAGGCGGCGAAAGAACTCCGCCATCTCGTGCGTCGCGGCCTCGGCGACTGCGTACTTTTCAGGCGAGGTGCGCGAGCTACCGATGAACAACGCCATGTCGTCCGAGAGGCGCTTGACGCGCGACAGCGCCTCCCGTGGCACGCCGAGCATGTCCATGATCACCAACGCGGGCAGCGGGCCCGCAAATTCGGCGATGAAATCGAACTCGCGCCGCTCGCCGATGCGCTCGAGCAGTTGGTCGGTAAGCATGACGATGTTGTCGCGCATCGCATGCATCGCCTTGAGATTGAACACCTTGCTGGTCAAGCGCCGCAGACGGGTGTGCTCCGGCGGATCGCGGAAGACCATCCACAGTGAGAGGAAGCGGACGATGTCCGCAATGCGTGCGGCCTCCGGCCCGGGCAGCGCGGCAAAGAAGGGGCGCAGCCGGTCCGAGGACATCTCACGGTCAAGACAGACGCGCTTTACGTCGTCGTAACGGGTCAGGACCCACGCTTTGAGCCGCGGACTCCAGTGCGCCGGGTCCTCGTCCTGCATGCGCCGGTAAAGCGGAAACGGATCTGCAAGTACGCTGGGGTCGTCCGGTCGGTAGTCGAGCATGTTGGCGCAGGCAGGATTGACCCGTGTTTATACCGGGGCGGCGCGTCGCCCTCAAATATGAGAGCAAGTAGCCTGTAGGCGTAAGGCGCGCTTTTACGTAAGCGTGTGCTCACATTACACGCCTGTTTTGCGACAGCAGGCGTTGACTGCCGCGCCCTCAATCTCCGCGGCGTGATCAAAGAGGGTACACGCACATCTTTGTGCATCACATCAATTACTTACGCTGCACTGCACAAAGTTCTTGACTTGGCTGTGTATTTGTCTAAAATTGCAATTGCTGCGTCGCACAAAACGACGCTGAAATGAGCGCTAACCCGAATTCTTTCTCAGCAAACAGGAGCTACACCATGTACGTGACCCCGGAACAGATGCAAGCCGCCAGCAAAGCCAACGTCGAAACCATGTTCGCCATGGCCGCGACGCAATTCGCCGCACTCGAGAAGCTCGCCAACCTGAACACCACCGCCGTCAAGACCGCGTTCGAAGATTCGCTCGCCAACACGCGCGCGCTGATGGGCGCGAAGGACGTGCAGGAGTTCGTCAACCTGCAAAGCACGCTCGCCCAACCGGCGCTCGAGAAGGCGATTGCCTACTCGAAGAACGTGTACGAAGTGGCGACCGAGACCAACGCCGAACTCTCGAAGGTGGCCGAGAAGCGCACCGCGGAGTGGAACGAGAACTTCGCCTCGCTGCTCGACAAAGTGTCGAAGAACGCCCCGGCCGGTTCGGACGTCGCGGTTGCCGCGGTGAAGTCGATGCTTGCCGCCGCCAATTCAGCGTACGACAACTTCACCAAGGTCACCAAGCAGGCGACCGAGATCGCGGAAGCCAACGTCGCCGCCGCGACCGAGACCGTCAAAGGGATGACCAAGGCAAAAAAGGCCGCCTAAGTCCCGCCCGGAGCGGCCGCGGGAAACCGCCGGCCGCCTTGGCCTCGCGCAGCCCGAAGCGGTCGAAGTCCCGCCCGGCAAGCGCCAAGGGACGAACCGCCAAGCCGGCGCGCAAGTCGGTCAAGCGGAAGTAAGCTTAAGGCCCGGGGAGACCCGGGCCTTTTCATTTTCGGGTCGTGCTAGAGCGCACGAAATGCGTATCCCGCGTCGCGCACCGCGGCGCACAGCAATACCATCGCGTCGCTGACCTCGGTGGGGTCGCCGCGAACGCCGAGCTCCACATGCCGTCGCTTGCCGTCATCGCTCATCGACGGCAGGCTGAACACCTTCACCCCGGGATAGCGCGTACCGACCGTTTCCATCACCGGGATGAGCTCACTTTCCGGGGCTTCAAGCACCACGATCGAGGCCTCCTGCCAGCGGTCACGGTTGAGAAGATGCGCATATTTCGTATCGAGTACCCATTCGACCATTGGCCAGGCCATCTGCGGAAAGCCGGGCACAAAATGGTGATGCTCTAGCGAAAAACCGGGAATACGGTTGAACGGATTCGGAATCGCCACCGCGCCGACGGGAAACTCGCCCATGCGCAGCCGCCGCGGCGTGGCCTCCGCGCCAAAACGGGCGCGGATCTCGTGCTCGGCGTCCGGATGCAGCGCCAGCGCTACGCCGCGCGCGGCGGCTGCGCACTGGCGGGTATGGTCGTCTGGCGTCGCGCCGATGCCGCCGAAGGAAAACACCAGATCGCCCGCAGCAAATGTGCGCACTAGTGTTGCAGTCAGGCGCGCCGGATCATCGCCGTGGTACTCGCAGAACGCCAGTCGTAGCCCACGTTTTGCCAGCGCCCCGACCAGAAATGGAAAGTGCTTGTCCTGGCGCTTGCCGACCAGGATCTCATCGCCAATCACCAATGCGCCGATGTCCATGGCACGATTCTAGCCGGGCCCGGTAGGGGCCGCGCACGCGAGCGCCTAGGCGGCTCTCCTCACCCATTGCTCGAGCGCTTCCCAACCCCCGATGCGCGCGCCATGACGATGACCTATGGCGCCGCAAGATCCCGCGCTTCAGCCGACGACGCGACCCTCGAGCGGCGCCTGGCGCAGCCCCTGCAGCTCGGCGAGCAGGTAGTGGATCATCGCCAGTCCGAACAGCACCGGCGCAAAGAATCCGATCAGCGGGATATAGGCAATCAGCGCTAGCAGCGCGCCGAGCACATAGAGCGAGCCGCGCGCGCCGCGGAATACCTGCTCCATTTCCTGCGCATCGCCGTGCTCGGCAAGGGCGTCGTAGCGCAGCACCCGTTGGTTGACCCAGCCCAGGATCGCGATCGGAATGACCGGCCAGAGCGGCGGAAACACCCACAGGGGCAGGCTGAGCAACCCGAACCCCGCGAGGCCGAGCAGCGCGACCACGCTGTTCCAGACGCTGCCGGCGAAGCTGCCGCCCTGCCGGCGCGCGAGCCCCGGGTAGGCGCGCCGGGCCACGTAATCGACCATGGCCTGCATACCGAATACGCCGAGAATCAGCAGCGCCGTGAGCTGGATCAGCGGCACGAGACAGATCAGGATCATCGCCTTGGCAACGAACAGGGCCCAGTCCGAAAGATCGTAAGTCGCGAGGAACTGCGCCGAGAGCAGCCAATCGTTGATGAATGCAGCGAGCGTCGCCACGAGCTGCGCCCAGAACACGATCGCGACCGTGCCCCAGATCGTGAGCGCGACCATGACCGGCCAGAGCATCAGCCACAGCATGCGCGGATGCAGCAGGTTGCCCAGCGCGAAGAGCAGCGAGTTCGGAATCGTGGTCATCGGACGTCCTGTGCGTTGCGAATACTGTGCCACAACTTCGCCAGGCGCTTGGCCGATACCGGCACTGGCGTTTTGAGGGCCTGCGCGAACAGCGAGACGCGCAGCTCCTCGAGGAGCCAGCGGAACTGCTCCATTTCCGGTGTCGGCGCGCCGAACCGCGCCCGCGCCGCGTGCTCCCGCAGCCAGGCGGCTTGCAGGGGCGCGAGCTCGGCGCAAAGGCGCGCGTCGCGCGCCGGGTCGACGCGCAGCTTGTCCAGGCGCTGTGCGGCAGCCTGCAGGTAGCGCGGGAAGTGCTGCAACCGCTGCCACGGGGTCTGCGACACGAAGCGCGGGTGGAGCAGCCTCGCGCACTGCTGTCCAACGTCCTCGGCAACCGCCGGAAACGACTTCGCGGCCGCGGTGAGCCGCTTCTGCACCTGAGCGTACTCGGCAAGAATGTTTGCCACGGTCCGCACGAGTTCCTGTGCGATCAGGCTCAGGCGGTTGCGCCCCTCCTCCACGCGGCGCGCGAAATCCGCCTGCAGCATGGGCAACGACTCCACGAGAAAGGTGCGATCGAGCGCGGCGCTGACGATCTCGCTCTTCAAATCGGCCTCCCCGTCAAGCTGCCCGAATGCGAGATTCAGCGCGTGGTCTTTGGTTACGATCTTCTCCAGATCGCGCAGGCGATCGCGAAACGCGATCGCGAGCAGCCGGCGCACGCCGGCTCGATGCACCTCGCGCGCGCGCTCGGGTGAATCGAAAACCTGGAGCGAAACGGCGTCCCTCGCTTCCGCGAGCGCCGGATAGCCGACCAGGGTCTGCCCGCCACGCCGGATCTCCATGATCTCGGTGAGATCGCCCATGGTCCAGCCCGTGTAGCGTTCGCCCTCGGCCACCGGCGCCTCGTCCTGCAACACTGCCTGCGTCTCCCTCGCCAGCTCGCGCTTCAGCTCCACCAGGTTACGGCTCATGCCGAGTTGCTGGCCGTGCTCGTCGATCACGCGCCAGTTCATGTGCAGATGCGGCGGCGCCGAGTCGGGGCGAAATGCATCCGGCGGCACCTCGACGCCGATCTCTGCGCGGATGTAGCGCGCAAGCGCCAGCGCGAGCGGCATGTCCGAGGGCTCGATCGCCGCGCAGAATCCCTCGGCGAACGCCTCCAGAGCGCCCAGCTTGTGACGCAGGCGCTGCGGAATCGACTTCGCGAGCACCCGCACTTTTTCCTTGAGCAACCCGGGTACGAGCCAATCGCAGCGCGCCGCCGGCACCTGATTCAGCAGCGCCACCGGTACGGTCATGGTCACGCCGTCGCGCGGCGAGCCGGGTTCGAAGTGATACTCGAGCGCGAACGCGTTGGCACCGAGGCGCAGCCGCGGTGGGAAATTCTCGGTGGTGATGCCCGCGGCCTCGTGCCGCATCAGGTCTTCGCGCTTCAGATGCAGCAGCTTCGGCTGCTCGCGCTCGGCGTCTTTCCTCCATTTCTCGAAATCGGCGCCGCTGTGAATGTTTTGCGGTACGCGCGCGTCGTAGAACGCATGGATCAGTTCGTCGTCCACCAGGATGTCCGGTCGGCGCGACTTGTGCTCGAGCTTCTCGATTTCGCGCAGCAGCTTCTGATTGTGCGCAAAAAACGGCGCGCGCGTTTCATAGTCGCCCTCGACCAGCGCCGCGCGCAGGAAGATCTCGCGCGCGCCCGTTGGGTCCAGGGGGCCGTAGTTCACGCGCCGGTTCACGTACACCGGCAGGCCGTAGAGCGTGCCGCGCTCGAGCGCCACCACCTGGGCCCGGGACTTCTCCCAGTGCGGGCGCTCGCGGTGTCGCTTGATCAGGTGCGCGCCGAGATCCTCGAGCCACTGCGGCTCGATCGAGGCCACCGTGCGCGCGAACAGACGCGTGGTCTCGACCAGCTCGGCGGCCATGATCCAGCGCCCCGGCTTCTTGGTCCAGGACCCCGGGTGCACCCAGAACTTGATGCCGCGCGCGCCGGTATATGCTGCATCGTCCTCGGTCTTGAGGCCGACGTTGCCGAGCAACCCGGTGAGCAGCGCGCGGTGGATTGACCGGTAACCTTCGGGCTTTGCCGGATTGACGCTCGAGCCGCGCCAGCCCATCTCGGCAATGCTGGTGTGGAGCTGCGCGTGGATGTCGCGCCATTCCCGCATGCGGGCTACTGACAAGAAGTTCTCGCGGCAGGCCTGCGCGAGCTTGCGGTTGGATTTCTTGTGCTCGAGCTGCTCGCCGAAAAATGTCCACAGCCTCAGGTAAGCGAGGAAGTCCGAACGCTCGTCGGCGAATTGCTTGTGACGCTCGTCGGCGCTGCCCGCCTTGTCCTGCGGGCGCTCGCGCGGATCCTGCACCGACAGTGCCGCGGCGATGATCAGCATCTGGTCGAGGCAATGCTCCTCGCGGGCCGCGATGAGCATGCGGCCGATGCGCGGGTCGAGCGGCAGGCGCGCAAGCTCGCGACCGAGCAGCGTGAGCTCGTTCGCCTCGTCCACCGCGCCCAGCTCGCCGAGCAGCGCATGGCCGTCCGCGATCGCGCGCGGGCTGGGAGGATCGAGGAATGGGAACGCCTCGACGTCCCCCAGGCCGAGGCTCTTGGCGCGCAGGATGACCGAGGCGAGCGAGGAGCGCAGCACTTCCGGGTCGGTGAACGCGGGCCGCCGGTCGTGGTCTTCCTCAGCGTAGAGGCGGATGCAGACGCCGTGGGCCACGCGCCCGCAGCGCCCGGCGCGCTGCTTGGCCGCGGCCTGCGAGATGTTTTCGACGCGCAGTTGCTCGACCTTGTTGCGATAGGAGTAGCGCTTGACGCGCGCGAGCCCCGTATCCACAACGTAGCGGATGCGCGGTACGGTAAGCGAGGTTTCAGCGACGTTGGTCGCGAGCACGATGCGCCGCGCGCCGCCGGGCCGGAATACGCGGTCCTGCTCCGCCGCCGAGAGTCGCGAGAAGAGCGGCAGAATCTCGCTCTGAGCACGCCCCGGACGCGCGCCGGACGCGCCCAGGCCGTGTTTGCGCAGCACCTCGGCCGCGTCCCGGATTTCGCGCTCTCCAGGAAGGAACACCAATACATCGCCCTCGCCCTCGCGGCACAGTTCCTCCACCGCGGCCGCCAACGCGTCCTCCTCTTCCTGGCGGGTGGTGTCCTCGGCGTCGCCTTCG
The DNA here is from genome assembly GCA_041635755.1 of Burkholderiales bacterium. Classification (GTDB taxonomy): domain Bacteria; phylum Pseudomonadota; class Gammaproteobacteria; order Burkholderiales; family SG8-39; genus JBFKUL01. The sequence goes on from JBFKUL010000025.1 coordinate 11,098, forward strand.
ACCGGGCGGTAGCGCGTCTCGACCGGATAGAGTCGCCCCGAGACTTCGACCACCGGCGCGCCGCCGAAGTGACGCGAGAAGCGCGCCGCGTCGATGGTCGCCGAGGTAATCACGAGCTTCAGCTCGGGGCGCTCCGGCAGCAGGCGCTTGAGGTAGCCGAGCAGGAAATCGATATTCAGGCTGCGCTCGTGGGCCTCATCGAGAATAATGGCGTCGTAGGCCCGAAGCTTCGGGTCGCTCTGCGTTTCGGCAAGCAGGATGCCGTCGGTCATCAGCTTGATGACAGAGTCGGGCCGCACCTTGTCGTGAAAGCGCACCTTGTAGCCGATAACGTCGCCGAGCTCGCTATTGAGCTCCTCGGCGATTCGCGCCGCGACCGATCTCGCGGCGATGCGCCGCGGCTGCGTATGGCCAATGTAGCCGGCCGCGCCGCGCCCCATCTCGAGCAGGATCTTGGGTAATTGGGTGGTCTTTCCAGAGCCCGTTTCGCCACAGACGATCGTCACCTGGTGTTTGTCGATTGCGGCACGAATCTCCTCGCGCCGCGCGCTGATCGGAAGTGCCGGATCAAAGCTCGGCTTAGGCAATCGCGCGAACCGCTCGGCGCGGGAAGTCGGAGAAGTCAAAGCGTGAGAATTTTAACGTGCGGACCTCAAGCGAACGGAACCGCGGGTACTTTGGTCTTTCTACCGATCGCAATGCAGGCGACAATCCCGCCCATGCTCAGGAAGATTCTGCGTCGCTGGCTGCCCTCGCCCGAATCGGTCCAGGATCATCGCAGCCTGCGATGGCTCGGCCCATTGCTGCGACGTCCGTGGCTCTGGCAGGTCAATCGGCGGGGCGTCGCAGCGGGCGCCGCGATCGGCGTGTTCTTCGGATTCATGATTCCAGTGCTGCAGATTGCCTTCTCGGCCGTGTTTGCGCTGATCCTGCGCGCGAACCTGCCGGTCGCAGTGGTGAGCACGCTGGTGTCCAACCCGTTCACGTATGCACCCATTGCCGTGCTCGCCTACCGCACCGGCGCCGCCGTGCTGGGTGAGCGCGTGGACGAGGCGCAGGCCGCGGCGCTCGAGGCCGGTATCGATGAGCCGCAAAATGGCGAGCGCACGTGGTTCGAGCGCTTCGCCTCGATCGGCAAGCCCGTGGTCATCGGACTGTCGATCTTCGCGGTCATCGGCGGTCTTGCCGCATGGTTGCTGGTGCATCTGCTGTGGATCCTCGCCACCCGAGTGCGCGTGCGCCGGCGCCGGGAACAGCGCGAGGCGCGCGCCAACGGCGGGCCGCCGGACGACTAGCGCGATTCGAGCAATCGCTCGATGTAGCGCGCCAACAGATCGACTTCGAGGTTGACCCGAGCCCCGGGCGCGAGTCGCGACAGGGTTGTTGACTGTAGCGTGTGCGGTATGAGGTTCACGTCGAACACGTCGCCTTCGGCGCGGTTGACCGTCAGGCTTACGCCGTCGACGGTCACCGACCCCTTGCGGGCGATGTAGCGAGCGATCGGCTGCGACGCTCGCACCTGCAGCCTCGTCGACTCGCCTGCCGGATCAAACGCGACCACCTCGCCCACGCCATCGACGTGCCCGGTGACCAGGTGTCCGCCGAGCGCATCCCCCAACCGCAGTGCCTTCTCGAGATTGACGCGTCCCGGGGCGCCCAGGCCGGAAGTGCATGCGAGCGTCTCCCTCGATACGTCGGCCGCGAAGCGCTTGCCATCGAGCATGGTCGCAGTCAGGCATGCGCCCTGAACGCAGATCGAGTCTCCCCGGGATACGTCCGAGAGCTCGAGCGTGCCCGCGTCGATTTCGAGCCGCACGCCTTGCGCGAGCGGCTCGACGCGCACGATCTCGCCTATCGCCTGTACGATGCCGGTGAACATGAGACCGCGAGCGTACGCTGGCGCGGGGTAAAACAAAAGCCGCCCGCAGGCGGCTTTTCCACTATGAATCGCGTGTTCAGTGCCCGGCGACATGCTCGTGCCACCACCGGGCGATCTCCTTGTCGAGCGACATCGCCCAGGCGGCAAACAGCGCCACCAGGATGCCGACCCCTACGGCGTTGATCGTTGCAAGGTGGTTCGCGCCATGGCCGAGCACGAACGGCGAGCACACCAGCCACAGCCCCGCGGCGATTTTCAGCCACGCGTCCGCCAGCTCGCTCAGCCCGACCTCGAACAGCGAGACCACAGCAAGCGTGATCCCGATCACGGCGGCGTTCGCGGTCGCCGCCTGCTGGTCCGAAAACCCGAGCGCCCAGGGGGAAATGGCGAGCCACAGCCCGAGCAGAAAGCCCGCCCAGTCCTGCCATCTCATGTCGGCAATCACAAACTTTCTCCTTTGGATCTGCCGTAAACACCCTATATATAGACAACGTGAGCAGCGCAACGTTCGGCAACCCGAACGTTGCCGGGAATGACCGATCCAATAAAAAGTGGAGGTCAATACCGATGCAGAAAGTCACGGATGCACGCAGGATTGAGCTGATCGGTGCCGCGTGCGGCTTGGGTGGCGCCGAGCCCGGGTGCGCGCGCGCGCCGCAGGCGCTCGCCGAGTCGGGCCTTGCCGATCTGCTGCGTGAACGGGGCGCGGACGCGCGCTGGGGCGCAACCCTTGCTGTCGAGCGCGGGGGGCGCGATGCGCGCCGCGCGGTCAGCGCATTCTGCGCGCGCGTCGCTGAGGCGGTCGCCGAAGCATTGCGCGCCGGACGCACGCCCTGCGTCATCGGCGGCGACCACGCCTGTGCCGCCGGCACCTGGAATGGCGCTGCACGTGCGCTAATGCAATCGCACGCGGCAGCCGGGCACATCGAGATGGCGCGCTCCGCAGGCCCGCTCGGACTTATCTGGATCGACGCCCATATGGACAGCCATACGCCGGGCACGAGCCCGAGCGGCCGCCTGCACGGGATGCCGCTTGCCTCGCTGCTCGGCCAGGGAGACGACGAGCTCCCGGGCTTCGACGCCGCGGCGCTTGCGCCGCAGCACGTCTGCCTCGTCGGCGTGCGCAGCTTCGAGCCCGAAGAAGCGCATCTGCTTGCAAGGCTGGGCGTACGCGTGTTTTTCATGGAGGAGATCTGGCAGCGGGGGCTCGACGCGGTCATGAACGACGCGCTCGCCATCGTCACCCACGGCACCGCGGGCTTCGGCATTACGCTCGATCTCGACGCGCTCGATCCGGCCGATGCCCCGGCGGTCGGCACGCGCGCCACCGACGGTATTCGCGCCCGTGCGCTGCTGGCCGCGCTGGCGAAGATCTCCCGGGACCCGCGTCTCGTCGGTTTCGAGCTGGTGGAATACTCGCCCGACCTCGATCGCGATGGCCGCACCGCGCGACTGGTGCCCGAGCTGATCGCCGCGGCGCTCGTCGGGCGCTACGAAGCACCGGTCTCGCCGGCCGCTACCGAGGAAGCCGTCTGCGCGCACAACTACCGGCCGCTGCCGGTGGTGCTGGTGCGCGGCGCCGGCGCCTGGGTCTGGGACGACGCCGGGCGGCGCCTGCTCGACATGATGTCAGCCTATTCTGCGGTAAGCCATGGCCACGCCCATCCGCGGTTGGTCGCCGCCCTCGGCGAACAGTCACGCGCGCTAGCGGTGACCTCGCGCATGTTCCACAACGAGCGACTACCGCGCTTCCTTGAGCGGCTGTGTACGCTTACCGGCATGGATACCGCACTGCCGGCCAACACGGGTCTCGAGGCCGTCGAAGCCGCACTTAAGACGGCCCGCAAATGGGCCTACGACGTGAAGGGCGTGCCCAGCGAGCGTGCGGAGATCATCGCCTGCGACGGCAACTTCCATGGCCGCTCGATCGCTATCGTCGCCATGTCCACCGAGCCGCAGTACCGGCGCGGGTTCGGGCCGTTTCCAGCGGGCTTTCGCACCGTCCCCTTCGGCGATGCGCGCGCGCTGGAGGCCGCGATCACGCCCAACACCGCCGCGTTCCTGGTCGAGCCGATCCAGGGCGAGCGCGGCATTGTACTGCCGCCGGACGGTTATCTCGCCGAATGCGCCACGCTCTGCAAGCGCCATAACGTATTGCTGATCGCCGACGAAGTGCAGACGGGCCTCGCGCGCACCGGGCGGCTGCTCGCTTGCGAGCACGAAAGCGTCAAGCCCGATGGCCTGGTGCTCGGCAAGGCGCTTGGCGGCGGGCTGCTGCCCGTGTCTGCGTTTCTCGCCCGCAAGGATGTGCTGGGCGTCCTGCGCCCGGGCGACCATGGCAGCACCTTCGGCGGCAATCCGCTCGCCGCCGCGGTGGGTCTGGAGGCGCTCGAAGTGCTGGTCGAGGAGCGCTTCGCCGAGCGCGCTGCCGAGCTGGGCGCCTATCTGATGGAGGCGTTGCGTGCCATGAACCATCCGCTAGTGCTGGAGGTGCGCGGCCGCGGACTGCTGATCGGCGTCGAGATTGACACGCGCGTGGTCGCGGCGCGCGCGCTCGCCGAAAAGCTGCTCGCGCATGGCATTCTCACCTGCGATACGCACGGCACGGTGATCCGCTTTGCCCCGCCGCTGGTGGTCAAGCAAAGCGAGCTCGATTGGGGCCTCGAGCGCATTCGAACCGCATTCGACGAGGCGTGGCGAGACGCGAAACGGGCCGCCTAGCGTTTTACCCGCGCCAGAATGCGCACGTCCTCGCCGACGCGATCAACCGAGCGCAACGCCAGATGCGGGCGCACATCGAGCGCCTCCGGCGCCGCGAGGTTCAGCATCCCCTGCGCCTCGTCGCCGAGCAGGCTCGGGTTGAGGTAGACGAGCAGCTCGTCGACGCAGCCCTCGCGCAACAGCGAGCCGTTCAGTTTGAACCCGGCCTCGGCGTGAAGCTCGTTGATGCCGCGGCGCGCGAGCTCGGCGAGCATCGGCGGCAGATCGACTTTGCCGCGGGCGTTCGGCAGCACCACCACTTCAGCGCCACGCGCCTCCAGCGCCTTGCGTCGTGCGGGCCGGTCGGTGCCGCAGAATAGCAGCACGTTGCCGCCTTCGAGAATGTGCGATTTCTCGGGCGTCTCAAGCCGGCTGTCGATCACCACGCGCAACGGCTGGCGCGGGGTCGTCACTTCGCGCACCGTGAGCCGGGGGTCATCCGCGAGTACCGTGCCGATTCCGGTGAGCACCGCGCACGCTCGTGCACGCCAGTGGTGGCCGTCGGCGCGCGCCTCGGGCCCGGTGATCCATTGCGAGGTCCCGTCCGGCAGCGCGGTGCGCCCATCGAGCGTCGCGGCGATCTTCATGCGCACCCACGGCCGGCCGCGTTCCATGCGCGAAACGAAGCCGATGTTGAGCTCGCGTGCTGCTTCCTCCATGAGCCCCGCGTCGAAGCGAATACCGGCCGCAGCGAGCCGCTCGCCGCCGTGCTTGGCCTGCGGATTCGGATCGCGCATGGCCGCCACCACGCGTGACACGCCAGCCGCGACCAGCGCTTCCGCACAGGGCGGTGTACGCCCGTGATGGCTGCAAGGCTCGAGGCTGACGTAGACGGTCGCGCCCTTGGCAGCTGCGCCCGCCGCAGCAAGCGCGTTCACTTCGGCGTGGGGTTGCCCCGCCTTTTCGTGCCAGCCTTCGCCGACGATGCGCTCGCCCTGCACGATCACGGATCCGACGCGCGGATTCGGCGATGTCGAGTAAAGCCCTTGTTCGGCGAGCGCCAGCGCCCGCCGCATCATCGCGTGGTCAAACGCCGAAAAGGATGTGGGCTCGCTCACAACCGCCTATTCTGGGTCAGCCGAGGGCTCAGGGGAACCCGTGCATTGCCGGCAGCGCCGTTGCGCCGCTTCTCGGGCCGGCGCGCTGTTATCTCAGCGCCGCTTCTTCGGACGCTTCAAATCCTGCACCGCTTCGCGGAAATCCTCCGGCGTCTCGAAGCTGCGGTACACCGATGCAAAGCGGATGTAGGCGATCTTGTCCAGCCGCGCGAGCTCGCGCATCACCAGGTCGCCGACGCGTCCGGTTTGCACCTCGCGCTCGCCCATGGCGCGCAGCTTTTCCTCGATGCGGTCGACCGCAGCGTCGATCGCCTCGGTCGCCACAGGGCGTTTCCTGAGTGCGATCATCATGCTGCCGAGAAGCTTCTCGCGATCGAAGTCGGTGCGGCTGCCGTCCTTCTTGATCAGTCGCGGCATGCGCAGCTCGACGCGCTCGTAGGTCGTAAAGCGCTTTTCGCAGCTCGGGCAGCGGCGCCGGCGGCGGATGACGTTGGCCTCCGGGTTCGAGCGCGTATCCACCACCTGCGTATCCTCGTGGCTGCAGAAGGGGCAGCGCATGGCGCGATCTCAGGCGTAGACCGGGAAGCTGGCGCAGAGCGCCTTCACCTCGCCCGCGACGCGCAGGATGTTGGCGTCGTCGTTCGGCTTGTCGAGCACGTCGGCGATCAGCTTGGCGAGGATCTCTGCCTCGCCGGTGCGGAAGCCGCGTGAGGTCATCGCTGGCGTGCCGATGCGGATGCCCGAGGTGACGGCAGGCTTTTCCGGATCGTTCGGAATGGCGTTCTTGTTGACGGTGATGTGCGCGCGCCCAAGCACCGCCTCGGCGTCCTTGCCGGTAATCTTCTTCTTGCGCAGGTCGACCAGCATCAGGTGGCAGTCGGTACGGCCCGAGACGATGCGCACGCCGCGCTCGGTGAGCACGCGCACCATGGTGCGCGCGTTGTCGAGCACTTGCTGCTGATAGTCGCGAAAGTTCGGCTGCAGCGCCTCGCCAAACGCCACCGCCTTGGCTGCAATCACGTGCATCAGCGGCCCGCCCTGGATGCCGGGAAAGATCGACGAGTTAATCGGACGCTCGTACTCGGACTTGCCGAGAATCAGGCCGCCGCGCGGACCGCGCAGCGTCTTGTGGGTGGTCGTCGTGACGTAGTCGGCGACCCCCATCGGCGACGGGTACAGTCCAACCGCGACCAGCCCGGCATAGTGC
>JBFKUL010000026.1:0-17487 GCA_041635755.1 Burkholderiales bacterium
ACGGTTCGTCCGTGGTGCCGACCAGCGTAAAGCGTTCCTCGTAGGGAATCATGAAGATCACGCGCCGGTCGTCGTTCTGCAGAATGAAGGCATGATCGCCTTCGTAGAGCTTCGGCACCACGATGTGGCTGCCCTTGATCAGGCGCACGTCCTCAGTACTTGGCTGGGCAAGGCGCTCGTTCAGGGCGTGCTTCACCCACGGTCCTGCGACGTTGACGATGGCGCGGGTGGTGATCTCGCGTACCGCGCCGTCGACTGCGCGCAGCTGCACGCGCCAGAGGCCTTTCTCGCGGCGCGCGGAGACGAACTCGGTACGCGGCAGCAGCTCGGCGCCGTGCGCGCGCGCCGACATCGCGGTCGCGATCACCAGCCGCGCATCGTCGACGCGGCAATCCGAATACTCGAAGCCATGGCGCAACCCGGGCTTGAGCCCGGACGCGTAAGGCGGCGCGTCAAGGCGTACCGCGTGCGAGCCAGGCAGCGTATCGCGTCGCCCGAGATGATCGTACAGAAACAACCCGACGCGGATCATCCAGCGTGGGCGAAGCGCGGGCACGTGCGGCATGACGAAGCGCGCCGGCCAGACGAGGTGCCCGGCAATGCGCAGCATCACTTCGCGTTCAAGCAGCGACTCGCGCACCAGCCTGAACTCGTAGTGCTCGAGGTAGCGTAGCCCGCCGTGGATCATCTTCGAGGTCCATGCCGAGGTGCCACCGGCAAAGTCGCTCTTCTCGGCGAGCGCGACCGACAGGCCGCGGCCGGCGGCGTCGCGCGCGACGCCAACGCCGTTGATACCGCCGCCGATGACAAGGAGGTCGAAAGACTGCAACGGATTCACCGCGCTACCGGAAAAAGGCGCGATTTTATCGTGTTCCCCAGTGCAGGGGGCTAGTGCCAGGCGAGCGGAAAGCGAACCTGTAGCGCAACCCCATCGCCCGTCGCAAGATTTTGCGCCTCGATCGACGCGCCGTGAAATTCGGCGATCAGCCGCGCTACGTACAGACCGAGCCCGAGGTGAGGCGTGTCCCCGGCGGTTTCCTCGCGCACCGAGACCATCGAGTCGAACAGCCGGCTCGCCATCGCCTGCGGCAGCAGCGGACCTTTGTTCTCGACGCTGAGCAGCGCCCGACCGTCGCGCTCTTCGAGCGCGACACGCACCGGCGCCGCGCCGCGCGTGTAGTCGACCGCGTTCTCGACCAGCTTGTCGAGCAACTGCGCCGCGAGGTCGGGCGAGCCATCGACCTCGATGCGCCGCGACGGCAGCGCGAGCGCGAACCGTGCCTTCGGGTACGCTAGCCGGTAACCCTCGACGCAGCCGCGCACCACGGCGTCGAGATCATAGCGCTCGCGCTCGGCGCTGCGCAGGCTCTGCTCAAGGCGCGACGCTTCGCTCATGCGCTGCAGGATGCGATTCAGGCGCGCCAGCCCGTCTTCGGCGCGCCCGATGTAAAGGTGGGCCTCGTCCGCCGAAGGCGCGAGTTTCAAGTTTTCGAGCGAGGAGCGCACCACCGCGAGCGGCGTTCGCAGCTCGTGGGACAAGCGTCCGGCCATGCCTTCGAGGTACGCATGGTGCTGCGCAAGTTTCGCCAGCATGGCGGAGAAGCTGCGCGACAGATCGCCGATCTCGTCGCGCGCCCCGGAGCCCGCCGCGAGCCGCGTCAGGCGCCCGCGCGCGTCGATCGCCGATTCCGCCTCGTCGCGCAGGCTGCGGATGCGCTGCGACAGGCGCGTGGCGTACGCGATCAGTACAGCGGCCACGCCGGCGAAGACTGCGAGCGTCAGTACCAGCAGGCGCTCGAGCGCGGCGCTGCGAAGCGAAACGATTGGATTGGTGGTCTCCTCGGCCACGACCGCGCCCATCACCGCGTCGCCGCTCCAGATCGGAAAAGCCGCCGACATCACCACCGCGCGCGCGTCGGGCGTACGACGAAGGCGCGTCCCTGGCGTGCCCTGCAGGGCCGCCGAGATCTCGCGCCCGGTGGCGAGCACGTCGTCGGGCACCGATTCTGCAAAGTCCTCGGTCGGGCGCTGGATCAGCCAGCTGATCGATTGCTCCCAGAGCGCGCGCAGCGCCCCGCGATCCGCTTCAGGCTCGACGCGGCGCTTCAGGCTGCCGGCGAGCGCCAGAACCTGATAGTGTCGGTTGACGACCCAGATGCGCGAGCTGGTGCGCTGAACCCCCCGCAGAATAGCGGCGACCTCCCGCTGCGCCGGGCGCGCCTCGAGCTCCGCTTCGCGCCCGAGCGCGCGCCGGGGCGTTTCACCGCCCGGGTCGAGCACCTTGCCATCGCGCTCGGCGAGCCGGCGCAACTCCTCCTCGGCTTCGCGGCGCAGCGCATCGTCCTGCTCGGGCACGGCCGCAAGCAGCTGCGGGCGGTCATGCAACGCCGTGGCGACCGCCCGCGCGGTCGCGACCAGCACACGCTCCTGTCCCTCGAGCAGGAAGCGTTCCATCTCACCGACATAGCGTGCGCCCACCCACGGCAGTGCGAGTAGCACGAGCGTGACCAGGGCGAGCTTGGAGCGAAGACTGAATCTGATGCGCACGGCGCGGCCGGCTCAGCGGCTGGGCATGGCGCGGCGTCGCGCCGCTCGGCCGCCGGTGTCTCGTGTCACGCTTTCCAACGGTAGCCCATGCCGTAGGCCGTCTCGATGCGATCAAATTCCGCATCGACGGCGGCGAACTTTCGGCGGATGCGCTTGACGTGCGAGGTAATGGTGCTGTCGTCGACCACCAGGTTAGCCTCGCTCATCAATTGCTCGCGGTCTTTAACGTGCCCGGGAAACTTGGCGAGCGCGTGCACCATCCAGAACTCGGTTAAGGTAAGCGGCACGAGCGCCCCCTGCCAGCGGACCGTGAAGCGCTTTAGGTCGATCGACAGCGCACCGCGCTCGACCTGATCTTCGCCGCTTCCGGCCTCGCCCGCCAGCTCGGCGCGACGGAACAGGGCGGCGATGCGCGCGATCAGGTGCGGCAGGCTAACGTCCTTGGTCAGGTAATCGTCGGCGCCGAGGCGCAATCCGGAGACCACATCGAAGTCGCTGTCGCGCGCGGTCAGGAAAATGATCGGCAGCGCAGCCGACAGTGCCCGCAGGTCGCGGCACAGCGCGAAGCCGCCGTCGACATCGCTGCCCAGGCCGATGTCGATGATCGCCAGGTCCGGCAGTCGGGTCTTCATCGCCGCCAGCGCCTCGGCGCGTGCGCCGTAAGCCGCGACCTCGAAGCCGTGCTTCTTTAGGGCATCGGCATAGTTAGCGCGAATGGCGGGGTCGTCCTCCACGATCGCGATGCGGCGTGCCATGCGCGGGGACTATAGCCGATCACCGCCCGGCCGGAGGGCCCTGCCACCGGATTGCCACAATTGCCCGGCACCTTGCCATCGCTGCGCCGCGTCGCCTACCCGGTCCCAGCGTTGAATGAGCCGCAATATCCCGCGCGCCGCGGGTGGCCCAAGGACAGGTAATGAGCGCAAGAGAGAAATCATCGCCGGCACGACTGATCATGCTCGATCTGGTCGCATTCGTCGTCATGGCGGCGGCGATGGGTCTGATCGCGGCGATTACGCTCGCCGCGGTGACCTTGTTGTTCGCCAGCCAGGCGCAGGCAGGCGAGATCCGCGAAGGCACGTTGCTCCTGCGCCGGATCGAATCGCAGGAAACCATACACGCGCCGCTGCTCTCGACCGAGGTCGTGTTCCGCGTTTCGGGGCTGGTGCTGCGAGCGCACGTCGTGCAGCGCTTTGAGAACGTGCAGGACGACTGGGTCGAGGGTGTTTACGTGTTTCCGCTGCCGGAGAATGCGGCAGCTGACCGGCTGCGCATGCGGCTCGGCGAGCGGGTCATCGAAGGCGCAATCCAGGAACGCGGCGCGGCGAAGCGAACTTACGAGGCGGCAAAGCTCTCCGGTCAGCGCGCCGCGCGCCTGGACCAGGAGCGCGCGAATATCTTCACCGCGAGCGTGGCCAACATCGGCCCGCGCGAAACCATCGTGGTCGAACTCGAATACCAGCAGACGCTGCGCTACGAAAGTGGGCGCTTTTCCATGCGCTTCCCGATGGTGGTAGGGCCGCGCTATATCCCGGGAAACGTGCGCATGGCCGGATCGCCGGGAAGCGGCTGGGGCCACAACACCGAGCGCGTTGCGGATGCCGCCGCTATCACCCCGCCGGTGCTGCGCCCGCGAGAGGGTGCCGCGTCGATCAATCCAGTGTCGCTGACTGTCGAGCTCGACGCTGGGGTGCCGCTCGAACACGTAATCAGTCCGTACCATCCGGTAGACGTCGAGGCAATCGACGCCTCGCGCCGGCGCATCACGCTCGCCGCGGGCGCGGTCCTGGCAGACCGTGACTTCGAGCTGCAATGGTCGCCCAGCCTCGGGCAAACGCCGCAAGTCGCGTGGTTTACCGAGGAGAAGGACGGACGACACTACGGTCTGCTGATGGTGCTGCCGCCGGCGGCGCCTGAAGCCGCGCGCCTGCCGCGCGAGGTTATCTACGTGATCGACACCTCGGGCTCGATGGGCGGGGCATCGATACGCCAGGCGCGCGACGCGCTGGCCCTGGCGCTTGCGCGGCTCGCGCCCGAGGACCAATTCAACGTGATCGAGTTTAATTCGGAAGCCCAGGCCCTGTTTCCGCAAGCGCGCCCGGCCGACGCGCAGACGGTGCGACGCGCGATCGAATGGGTGCGCAGGCTGGAGGCGCGTGGCGGCACCGAGATGGCCGCCGCGTTGCATCTGGCGCTTGACGGTCGCGACGATGTCGAGCGCGTGCGCCAGGTGGTTTTCCTGACCGACGGCGCCGTCGGCAACGAAGAGGCGCTGTTCCGGCTGATCCGGTCGCGCCTGGGCGGATCGCGCCTGTTCACGGTCGGCATCGGCTCGGCACCGAACAGCCACTTCATGTCGAAGGCGGCGCGCCTCGGGCGCGGCACCTTTACCTACATCGGGCGCATCGAGGAGGTGGGCGCGCGCATGCGCGAGCTGTTTGCCAAGCTCGAAACGCCGGTGCTCCAGGGCCTCGAGGTGCATTGGCCTGAGCCGCAACGCGTCGAGGCCTGGCCTGAGCGCGTGCCCGATCTGTATGCCGGAGAGCCCGTCATCATCAAGGCGGCGCTCTCGGAGCTCGCCGGAGAGGTCCGCATTACCGGCGTGCGCGGCGGGCGCACCTGGGATGCGCGCGTGCCCCTCGCCGCACATCGCGGAGCGGACGGCATGGGCACCCTCTGGGCGCGCGAGAAAGTGTCGGCGTTGCTCGACTCGATCCGCGACGGCGCGCCGGAGGCTGCGGTGCGCGACGAGGTCATCCGCCTCGCCAGCGCGCACCGCCTGGTGACGCGCTATACAAGCTTCGTCGCAGTCGAAGCCACGCCGGCACGCCCGAGTGGCATGCCGCTCAAGCAGGCCGCGCTGCCGAGTCATCTTCCCCAGGGCTGGGAGTACGACAAGGTATTCGGGGCGCAGGGCGAACTGCCGCAGGGCGCAAGCGGAAGCTTCTTCGCCCTGCTTTCCGGGCTGCTCGCGCTGATGCTCGGCACGCTGCTGCTCGCGGCGCGCGACCGGAGGTACGCGTGAGCGTGACATCTCGCCCCGACGTCGCGCTCGGCCTAGAGTGCGCGTGGCCCAACCCCTACGCGCCGCTGCCGGTGCACCGTCGCCCGACTCAGTCCGTCTGGCAGCGCCTGCGCATCGGTGCGGCCGTGATACTGCTCGCACTCGGCGCCTGGCAATTCGGGCAAGGCGCCTGGATCCAGGCTAAGGCCTGGCTTGCGCAGGTGCTGATCTCGAAGGCCTGGGCGAAGACGCTCGCCGGCCATCGCAACGTCAAACCTTGGCCGTGGGCCGACACCTGGCCGGTCGCGCGGCTGAGCGTGCCCGCGCTCGGTATTGAGCGCTACGTGCTGGCGGGGGCGAACGGCGCTGCGATGGCCTTTGGACCGGGCCACCTCGAGGGTACTGCGCGCCCCGGCGACGCCGGCAACAGCGTCATCGGCGGGCATCGCGACACGCACCTCGCCTTCCTGCGCGACCTGCCCCTGGGTGCCGAAATCCATCTCGAGTCGTCCGACGGGTCGCAGCGCCGTTACCTGGTGCGCCATGCGATGGTGCTGGACAAGCGCGATGTCTGGGTCGCCAAGCAGGAAGGGCCGACCCGCCTGACGCTGATTACTTGCTACCCGTTCGGCGGACTGCGCGCCGACGGGGCGCAGCGCTACGTCATTTCGGCGTTCGCCGAGGGCACCGATCACCAGGAGGCGCGCACGGCAACGCGCGCGCCCCTTAAGAACCGCGGCAGCGAGCGCGCGGCGCGGAGCTAGCCTCCTCCTCTGGCCCCGCCGCGCCGCTCGCCTGCTTCGGCAGCTTCACCAAGGCGAAAAGCGCGGGTGGGCTTTCGGACGGCGGCAAGCTTCGTCGTCATTGGCGGGCTTGTTGCGCACCGTGCCCGGCTCACGGCGCCACCCGGCTGACCGCAGCGGGAGCGGCGTTGCAACAATGGGCCTACGTCGAGTGCTGGCCAGCGACCCCTCGCAGCCAGTCGAGGTGCCGCGGCAAGCTGTTCATGAAGCGATCGAACGCCTGCGGGTCGAGCCACTCCCACGCACCCAGCCCGATGCTCAGCAGGCCGCCGACGGCGAGGATAAAGCCCAGCAGCCAGCGTGGAACACGAACCAGGAGCGTCCAGGCCAGACCCGTGCGCCCACGCGGGTTGAGCATCATCAGCGTGCCGATACCAATGACCAGCAGTCCTGCCGCGAGCAGCACCGGCGCCGGCCGGCGCACCAGGTAGTGCACGGTCGAGTGCCACAGCCCCTCCGTTAGGACGTAAGCCGCTGCAATAAGCCCGATCCCGATCAGTAACGCCATCGATCCAACGATCATCGCCGGCGCGCCCGCATACGACTCGTAAGTCTCTTCCCAGGCCCGAAAGCACATGCGGCGCGTGGAGATGGACTCGAGGCCGCCGAGCGCGAAGCCGGCGCCGATCAGGAACACGCCCAGGTGAAAGCCCTTCGGAAGGGCGAAGAACTGGCCCGCGATCACGGCGATGACGCCGATGATTATCGCGGTAAATTCGATGAACGCGAGGAGCCGCACCGTGGCGACAGTCTAGCGAAGATCGCGTTGATCAGGTCCTCGCTGCGGTGCGACCGAAGCGTAACGCGCGTGGTGATCGGATTCAGAATACGCGTTACGGCGGGGCGAGGAGTCTCGATCGGCGTTGAGCCTCGGCTGGAATCAGGAACGCGACACCGGGCGTCGGCCGCGCGCCAGCGACCTCTCGCGGCTTCGCCCTTGCTACTTCTTGCGCAGCTTGCGGATGGCGGCGAGCTGCGCCGCCATCATGGCGAACTCGGCCTGCAGCGTGGCGATCTCGGCCTTGTCCTGCGCTTTTGCCATCGCCTCCTCAGCCTTGCGCATCGCCTCGTTCGCCTTGGCCTCATCCAGGTCGTGACCGCGGATCGCAGTGTCGGCGAGCACCGTGATTACCGTGGGCTGCACCTCGAGTACCCCGCCCGCGACGAAGATCAGCTGCTCTTCGCCGCCGTCGGCGGGCTTGATGCGCACGGCGCCGGGCTTGATGCGGGTGATGAGCGGCGTGTGCTGCGGATAGATGCCGAGCTCACCGACTTCGCCCGGCAGCACGACGAACTCGGCCTCGCCCGAGTAGACCGCTTCTTCGGCGCTGACGACGTCGACGTGGATGGTGTTGGCCATGAGCGCTCGCCTTACTGCAGCGTCTTCGCCTTCTCGAACGCTTCCTCGATCACGCCGACCATGTAGAACGCCTGCTCGGGCAGCTGGTCGCATTCGCCGTTGACGATCATCTGGAAGCCCTTGATGGTGTCCTTGAGCGACACGATCTTGCCCGGAAAGCCGGTGAACACCTCGGCGACGTTGAACGGCTGTGACAGGAAGCGCTGGATCTTGCGTGCGCGCGACACAGCAAGCTTGTCTTCGGGCGAGAGCTCGTCCATGCCGAGAATCGCGATGATGTCGCGCAGCTCCTTGTACCGCTGCAGCGTCGCCTGCACTGCGCGCGTCGTGTTGTAGTGCTCTTCACCGATGGTATTGGGGTCGACCTGACGCGAGGTCGAGTCGAGCGGATCCACGGCCGGATAGATGCCGAGCGATGCAATGTCGCGCGACAGCACCACGGTGGCGTCGAGGTGGCCGAAGGTGGTCGCCGGCGACGGATCGGTCAGGTCGTCCGCCGGCACGTACACCGCCTGGATCGAGGTGATCGAGCCGGTCTTGGTCGAGGTGATGCGCTCCTGCAGGCGCCCCATCTCCTCGGCGAGCGTCGGCTGATAGCCCACCGCCGAAGGCATGCGGCCGAGCAGCGCGCTTACCTCGGTGCCCGCCAGCGTGTAGCGGTAGATGTTGTCGATGAACAGCAGGATGTCCTTGCCCTCGTCGCGGAAGCGCTCGGCCATGGTGAGGCCGGAAAGCCCGACGCGCAGGCGGTTGCCCGGCGGCTCGTTCATCTGGCCAAACACCATCGCCACCTTGTCCAGGACGTTCGACTCCTTCATCTCGTGATAGAAGTCGTTGCCCTCGCGAGTGCGCTCGCCGACACCGGCGAACACCGAGAAGCCGCCGTAGGACTTGGCGATGTTGTTGATGAGCTCCATCATGTTGACGGTCTTGCCGACGCCGGCGCCGCCGAACAGGCCGACCTTGCCACCCTTGGCGAACGGGCAGATCAGGTCGATCACCTTGATGCCGGTCTCGAGCAATTCGACCGAGGGCGAGAGCTCGTCGAATTTCGGCGCCAGGGCGTGAATCGGGCGGCGCTCGTCGCTCTTGATCGGTCCAGCCTCGTCGATCGGCCGGCCGAGCACGTCCATGATGCGCCCGAGCGTGCCTTCGCCCACCGGCACGGAGATCGGCGCGCCGGTACTGTTGACCTTCATGCCGCGGCGCAGGCCGTCGGAAGAGCCGAGCGCGATGCAGCGCACCACGCCGTCGCCGAGCTGCTGCTCGACCTCGAAGGTGAGCCCTTTCTCCGCCAAACCCTTGTCGCCGGTTTCCTCGAGCACCAGCGCGTCGTATACGCGCGGCATGCCTTCGCGAGGAAACTCGATGTCGATCACCGCGCCGATGCACTGGACGATGGTGCCTTGTGCTTGTGCCATGGTTTTTCCCTGACTGGTCGATTTCAAAACGTTCAGACGGCCGCCGCGCCGCCGACGATCTCCGAGAGCTCCTTCGTAATGGCGGCCTGACGGTTCTTGTTGTACACCAGCGTCAGCTCGTCGATCAGCGTGCCGGCGTTGTCGGTGGCGGCCTTCATCGCCACCATGCGGGCAGACTGCTCGGAGGCCATATTCTCGGCGACGGCCTGGAAGATGAGCGCCTCGATGTAACGCGTCATCACCTGGTCGAGCACCGCCTTCGCCTCGGGTTCATAGAGGTAGTCCCAGGAGCCTTCCGGCGCCCCCAGATGCTCGCCCGAAAGCGGCAGCAGCTGCTCGATCCTGGGCTCCTGCTTCATGGTGTTGAGGAAGCTGTTATAGGCGAGGATGAGACGGTCGAAGCGGTCTTCCATGTAGCCGTCCAGCATGACCTTCACCGTGCCGATCAGCTTGTCCATCTGCGGCCGGTCGCCAAGGTGCGTCACCTGCGAGACGATCTTCGCACCCGCGCGCTGCATGAAGCCCAGGCCCTTGTTGCCGATGCAGCAAACCTCGATCTCCTCGCCCTGCGTCTTCCATTCCTTGTACTGGGCGAGCACCATGCGCAGCAGGTTGGTGTTGAGCGCGCCGCACAGCCCCTTGTCGGTGGTCACGACAATCAGCCCGACCCGCTTTACGGTGTCGCGCTCGACCAGGAACGGGTGGCGGTATTCGGGATTGGCGTGCGAGATGTGCGCCGCGACATTGCGGATCTTCTCGCCGTAGGGGCGCGCGGCGCGCATGCGCTCCTGCGCCTTGCGCATCTTGGACGCGGCGACCATCTCCATCGCCTTGGTGATCTTCCGGGTGTTCTGCACACTCCGGATCTTCATCCGTATTTCTTTGGTACCAGGCATTTCCGTTTCCCCGGCGCGCGCCGCGCACCTAGAAGCTGCCGTTTTTCTTCCAGTCCTCGATGGCCGTCTTGAGCGCCTTCTCGTCGTCCGCCGACAGATCCTTCTTGTCCTGCATGCGATCCACCAGCTCGCCGTACTTGCTCTTGATGTAATCGCGCATCGATTTCTCGGCGGCGAGGGACTTCTTCACGTCGACATCGTCGAAATAGCCGTTGTTGACCGCGAACAGCGTGATGGCCATCTCCCACACCTGCAGCGGCGCGTACTGCACCTGCTTCATCAGCTCGGTTACCACCCGGCCGCGCTCAAGCTGCTTGCGCGTGGTCTCATCGAGATCCGAGGCGAACTGCGCGAACGCCGCGAGCTCTCGGTATTGCGCGAGCGCGAGGCGCACCCCGCCCCCGGTGTCGCGCCGCTTCATGATCTTGGTTTGCGCAGCACCGCCGACGCGAGACACCGAGACGCCCGCGTTGATGGCGGGCCGGATGCCGGCGTTGAACAGGTCGCTCTCGAGAAAAATCTGGCCGTCGGTGATCGAGATCACGTTGGTCGGCACGAACGCCGTAACGTCGCCCGCCTGCGTTTCGATGATCGGCAACGCGGTGAGCGAGCCGGTCTTGCCCTTGACTTTTCCCTCGGTGAAGCGCTCAACCCACGCCTCGCTGACGCGCGCGGCGCGCTCGAGCAGGCGCGAGTGCAGATAGAAGACATCGCCGGGATAGGCTTCGCGGCCCGGTGGGCGGCGCAGCAGCAGCGACACCTGACGATAGGCCCAGGCCTGCTTGGTCAGGTCGTCATAGATGATCAGGGCGTCCTGGCCGCGGTCGCGGAAGTACTCGCCCATGGTGCAGCCCGAGTAGGGCGCGATGTACTGCATCGCTGCCGAATCGGAGGCTGCGGCCGCCACGATGATGGTGTACTCCATGGCGCCGTGCTCTTCGAGCTTACGCAGCACATTGGCGATGGTCGATGCCTTCTGGCCGATGGCGACATAGACGCAGATCAGGTCCTTGCCCTTCTGGTTGATGATGGTGTCCACCGCCACCGCGGTCTTGCCGGTCTGGCGGTCGCCGATGATCAGCTCGCGCTGGCCGCGGCCGATCGGCACCATCGAGTCGATCGCCTTCAAGCCGGTCTGCACCGGCTGCGACACCGACTTGCGCCAGATCACCCCGGGTGCCACCTTCTCGATGACGTCGGTCATCTTGGCATTTACCGGACCCTTGCCGTCGATCGGCTGTCCGAGCGAGTCGACCACGCGGCCGAGCAGTTCCGGTCCGACCGGTACTTCTAGGATACGGCCGGTGCACTTGACCGTGTCGCCCTCGGTGATGTGCTCGTACGCACCCAGGATCACCGAGCCGACCGAGTCACGCTCGAGATTGAGCGCAAGACCGAAAGTATTCTTCGGGAACTCGAGCATCTCGCCCTGCATCGCATCGGACAGGCCGTGGATGCGGCAGATGCCGTCGGTTACCGACACCACCGTGCCCTGCGTGCGCATCTGCACGCCGGCATCCAGATTCTGAATGCGGCTCTTGATCAGTTCCGAGATCTCGGAGGGGTTGAGTTGCATGACGGCTCCTGGCTATCCTGTGTCTGGTTTCGAGCGGGGTGCGGCGTTCGGCTGCCCTTGACCCGCGCCTAAGCTTTGAGTGCGTTCTCCAGCGCGCTGAGCTGCGCGCGCGCGGAAGCGTCGATCACCTTGTCGCCGATCACGATGCGCACGCCGCCAATCAGGGACTTGTCTTCAGTGACGCGCGCCTTGACCTTGCGCCCGGTGTGCTTCTCGATGCGCTTGACGAGATCGGTGCGCTGCGCGTCGTCCAGCGCGAAGGCGCTCTGGATCTCGGCTTCGACTACGCCCTCGCGCTCGTTCTTGAGTGCCTCGAACTGCAGCCGGATCTCGGGCAGCACCTCAAGCCGGCGGTTCTCGGCCAGCACGCGCACGAAATTCTCGGCTTCGCCCGAGACCTTTCCGGTCAGAATTGAGATCAACAGGCCCGCGACTTTGGCCGTCGAGAGGTTCGGATCGGCGATCGCCACACGCACGCGCTCGTCAGCGCCCACCTGCGCCAGAGCGCCCAGCGCGGCCGACCACTCGGGCAGCTTGCCCGACTGGTCGGCGAGCCGGAACGCGGCTTCCGCATAGGGGCGGGCGATGGTGCTCGGTTCGGCCATCGGTTAAAGCGATACCAACCGGTTGGAGACAGAGCGCGGTGCGGCGCCGTCGCGCCGCTCGTGGTGGATCGTCATAGCTGGCCCTTGATCGAGTCGAGTAGCTGCGCATGCGCCTTGGCGTCGACCTCGCGCCGCAAGATCTTCTCCGCGCCGGCGACGGCAAGCATCGCGACCTGCGTGCGTAGCTGCTCGCGGGCGCGCGAGACTTCCTGCTCGATCTCGGCCTTGGCGGCGGCTTTTTCGCGCTCGCCTTCCTCGCGCGCGGCGTTCTTGGCTTCCTCGACCATCTGCGAGGCGCGCTTCTCGGCCTGCGCGACGATTTCGCCGGCGCGGCCGCGTGCCTCCTGGATCGACTGCTCGGCCTTGCGAGTCGACGTTTCGAGCGACTTCTTGCCTTGCTCGGCGGCCGCCAGCCCGTCGGCGATCGTCTTCTGGCGGGTTTCGATCGCACGCAGCAGGAACGGCCAGATGAACTTGACCGTGAACCAGATGAACGCGAAGAACGTCAGCGCCTGCGCGAGCAGCGTCAGATTGATGTTCATGTCGGCTCCGTGATGAAGAGACCGGCCCCCTCGGGCACGCGCTCAGCTCTGGATGACCGCAAGCAGCGGATTACCGAAGGCGAACAGCATCGCCAGGCCGACGCCAATGATGAACGAGGCGTCGATCAGGCCGAGCAGCAGGAACACCTTCACCTGCAGCGAGGCCGTGAGCTCGGGCTGGCGCGCGGCCGCCTCGAGAAATCGGCTGCACATGATGCCGATGCCGATACACGCGCCCGCGGCGCCGAGGCCGATCATGAGGCCGATGCCGATCCCGGTGTAAGCCTGGATCATTGCCAGCATTTGAAGCTTCTCCATTGTCGCTCCCTTTCTCTGCGCAAATACGATTGAAGTAGAAAATCAGTGGCTCTCGTGGGCCATCGAGATGTAGACCACGGTGAGCACCATGAAGATGAAAGCCTGCAGCACCACGATCAGAATGTGGAAGATCGCCCAGCCCAAGCCGAGCACCGAACCAAAAATGGTGCCTGCAAGGCCGGTCGCCGCCCACACCCACAACAGCAGGAAGATGATCTCGCCCGCGTACATGTTGCCGTAGAGCCGCAGCGAATGCGACAGCGGCTTGGAGATGTACTCGACCATGTTGAACAGGAAGTTCGCCGGCCACAGCAGGGGATTGGAGCCGAAGGGCGCGCAGAACAATTCGTGGATCCAGCCGCCGAGGCCTTTCACGGCGATCGAAAAGTAGATCATCAGCAACCACACCGAGAGCGCGAGCGCGAAGGTGGTGTTGACGTCGGCGGTGGGGACGATGCGAAAGCCGTGCTCGGAGACGAGGTGGGTGCCCTTGCCCATCCAGTCGACCGGCAAGAAATCCATTGCGTTCATCAGGAGCACCCAGACGAACACGGTAAGTGCGGTCGGCGCGACGAAGCGGTGCCGGTCGCCGTGCATGAAGATGCTCTTCACCTGCGTGTCGATGAACTCGAACAGTAGCTCGACCAGCGCCTGCCGCTTGTTCGGTACCCCCGAGGTGGCGCCACGCACCACCCACCAGATGAGACCGAGGCCCAAGAACCCGAGAACGATCGAGGTGAGCAGCGAATCGAGGTGCAGCGTCCAGAACCCCCCGTCGCCGATCGGCTTCGAGAAGAACGTCAGGTGGTGACTGATGTATTCGGTGGGGGTCAGCTCTTTGCCGGCGGCCATCGCAATACCGTTATCGAGTGTTATTTCGGTGCGACACGTAGTCGCGAACAAAAAACGCCATCGCGAAGATCAGAACCGTCACCATGAACGATCCCAGGAACGCGAGCACTACGACATCGCTGTAATTCACCAGGACGAGCCACAGGAGCAACACGATGAGGCCGATCTTGACGGCTTCGGCGCGCAGCGCCGCGAGCAGCCCCTCCCCTGCGGACTCCGCCTTGCCCAGCGAAGCCACCACCGCGGATGCCAGTCCTCCGGTCATGCTGACCGCGCCGCCGAGCGCTGCGGAAAGCGCTCCGTGCTTGCCGATCAGGACTCCGGCAGCGAGCGCCATGGCGACGGTGGCCAAAAACTGCCACCGGAGAACCGTGCGGATTGGTTTGCCCAGCATGCGAAGCATGGCGTTCGTCGTCTTCGCATCCGGAAAAGCCCGCAGAGTATAGCGGTAGCCCTTCAAGGGGTCAACGCGCTGCGCCGCAGCAGCACGTCGTTCGCGGCCTCAGCTCAGCTTGCGAAGCAGCTGATCAAGATGGTCGAGGCTTGAGTAGTGCACGACCACTTTGCCGCTGCCTTTGCGCCCGGCGCGTATCTCAACCGTGGTGCCGAGGCGCTCCGATACTTCTTCCTGGAGGCGTGCGAGGTCGCGATCGACCCCCGCCTTGCCGCGCGCGGCTTTGCCGCGCAGCAGTCTTTGGACCAGCGCCTCCGCTTCGCGGACCGAAAGGCCGCGCGCGGCGACTCGGTTCGCCGCCTCGACCTGGCGCGCCCCGTCGAGCGCAAGCAGCGCCCGCGCGTGACCCATTTCAAGCACGTTTTCCAGCACCATCGCCTGCACCGGCTTGGCGAGCTTGAGCAGGCGCACGAGGTTGCTGGTCGCGCTGCGCGAGCGGCCCACCGCGTCGGCTGCCTGTTCGTGCGTCATGTTGAATTCATTGATCAGCTGCGCGATGCCGGCAGCCTCCTCCATCGGGTTGAGGTTCTCGCGCTGGATGTTTTCAATCAGGGACATGGCGAGAGCCGCCTCGTCGGGCACGTCGCGCACCAACGCCGGGACATGCTCGAGGCCGGCCATCTGCGCCGCCCACCAACGTCGCTCGCCGGCGATCAGCTCGTAGCGGTCACGCTCCACCGGCCGCACGACGAGCGGCTGCATCAGCCCTTGCGTCTTGATGGACGCGGCAAGCTCGGCGAGCGCTTCCTGATCCATGCGCGTGCGCGGCTGATATTTTCCGGGCCGAATGCGCTGCACCGGAAGCGTGGTCATGGTGTCCTTCGGCGCTTCATCCGTGCCGAGCAGCGCGTCCAGCCCGCGCCCGAGTCCTTTGGGCTTCGTCATGTCGGTTGCCTTTTTATCGGTCACGCGGCAGCGCCAAATGCGGCGCGCTCGCGCGCAAGCAGTTCATCCGCGAGCGCGAGGTACGCCTGCGCGCCCTTCGAACTCTGGTCGAGAACGACCGCCGGTGCGCCATAGCTCGGCGCTTCGGCCAGCCGCACGTTTCGGGGTACCAGCGTCTTGTAGACCTTATCGCCGAAATGCGTCTCCAGCTGCTGCGAGACCTGTAGCGAGAGCGTGTTGCGCGGGTCGTACATGGTGCGCAGCAGCCCGGCGATCTCGAGTCCCGGATTGAGGTGGGCCCGCACGCGCTTGATGGTGCCGACGAGATCGGACAGCCCTTCGAGCGCGTAATATTCGCACTGCATCGGAATCAGCACCGCCTGCGCCGCAACGAGGCCGTTGATGGTAAGCAACGACAGCGACGGCGGGCAATCGATGAAGATGAAGTCGTACGCCTCCGCCACTCCGGCGAGCGCGGCCTTGAGGCGTGCTTCACGCTGCGGGAGTTCGACCAGTTCCACCTCGGCGCCCGCGAGCTCTCGGTTCGCCGGCACCAGGTCGTATCCGCCGCTCGCGGACTGGGTGCAGACCTCCGCGAACCCGCACATCCCGAGCAGCAGGTGATACACCGTGCGAATTGCCTTGCGTTTGTCGACGCCGCTGCCCATGGTGGCGTTGCCTTGCGGATCCAGATCGATCAGCAGTACGCGCTTATCGGAATGCGCCAGGCTCGCCGCGAGGTTGACGCTGGTGGTCGTCTTGCCGACGCCGCCTTTCTGGTTCACTACCGCCAGGATGCGCGCCACGCTCAGGCCCCCGCCCGGCACAGCACGAGATGGCGCTCGGCATCGAGCAGCGGTACCCGCAACCGCACGACCTTGTCGCAGCGCTGCGCGGCTTGCACGCGCGCCAACTCCTCGCTCGGATAAACGCCTTTCATCGCCGCGAGCACGCCGCGCGGCGCTACCAGATGCCGGCAGAGCGCGACAAACTCGGCAAGCTCGGCAAACCCGCGCGTGATGACTACGGCGAAGCGCTCGAGCGGATGCCAGTCCTCGACTCGCCCGGCGTGCACCGAAGCATTCGAAAGCTCGAGTTCTATCGAAGCTTGGCGCAGGAACGCGGTCTTCTTCTGGTTGCTGTCGTTCAGTGTTACTGAGCGCTCCGGTTGCACGATCGCGATCGGAACGCCAGGAAGGCCGCCTCCCGACCCGACGTCGGCCAAACTTCCGTGCGGAAGGTGCGGCACGACCGCGAGTGCGTCGAGCAGATGCTGGCTGACCATTTTCTCCGGCTCGCGTATCGCGGTGAGGTTATGAGTGCGGTTCCACTTCGCCAGCAGCTCGACATAGGCGAGCAGCTTGTCGCGCGCGCCGCGTGGCATCGGCAGCGCAAGCTCGCCTAGACCCCGGTCAAGCGCGCTTGCCGGTGTCATGCGCTTTGCTTCAATGCCGTGCCGGTACCGGGGTCCGTCCTGAACCCGCGTTTTAAGTGGACCAGAAGCAGGGCGATCGCCGCCGGGGTGACCCCTGAGACGCGCGCGGCCTGGCCGATGGTCTCCGGGCGATGGCGGTTGAGCTTCTGCTGCACCTCGGCCGATAGCCCGCGCACCGTCTGATAGTCGAGCTCGGGAGGTAACGCCTGGGACTCCTGCTCGGCGCGGCGTCGCACCTCCTCCTGTTGGCGCTCGATATAGCCCTGGTACTTCACTTGCACCTCGACTTGCTCGTAAACGGCTGATTCTATTGGTGTATCTGGAGGTGCTACCAGGTCCACCAAAGCTGTATATCCAACTCCAGGGCGCCTTAACAGATCTGAAAGTGTGTACTCACGTTCAATAGCCTGTCCCAACACCTTCTCGACTTCCGCCACACGTGGCGACCGCGGACCAACCCAGGTTTTGCGCAGACGCTGATGCTCTCGCTCTACTGCGTCGCGCTTGCGGCAGAAGACGTCCCAGCGCGCGTCGTCGACAACGCCGAGGCGGCGGCCCGTCTCGGTAAGGCGCAGGTCCGCGTTATCTTCGCGCAGCATTAGGCGGTACTCGGCTCGACTCGTGAACATCCGGTAGGGCTCCGAGACTCCCCGGGTAACCAGATCGTCGACCAGCACCCCGAGATAAGCCTCGTCCCGCCGAGGGCACCAGGGTCCTTCGCCGCGTACCTGCAAGCCCGCGTTAATCCCGGCCAATAGGCCCTGGGCCGCAGCCTCTTCGTACCCGGTG
>JBFKUL010000027.1:0-17421 GCA_041635755.1 Burkholderiales bacterium
GAACATGTCCGCAAAGAGCTTCCTCGCGAACACGCCGTAGCCGGTGGCCTCGAGCTGCTCGCGCACCACGCGCTCGGCAGTATCCGGATCGCCGATGCCGATGCGGCTGCCGTCGATCAGCACCAGGGCGCCAATACGCTCCGGGGCCTCCATGTAGGCCTGCAGCACGACACGACAGCCCATGCTGTGGCCGATCAGCGTTGCGCCATTCAGGCCGAGCGACTGCACCAGCGCCGCGACATCCGCGCCGTAGCGCTCGATTGAACATTCGCCGGGTTCGCCGGGCGTCTCGCCGTGGCCGCGCAGGTCGCAGGCGACCACGGTATGGTTCCCGGCGAAATGCTCGAGCTGCAGCCGCCAGTCGTTTCGGCTGCAGGCAAAGCCATGAACAAAGACCAGCGGCGCGCCCTGGCCCGCGCGTTGATAACGGATCGGTAGGTTCGGCGCGTTCAATCTTCGGCTGCGGCGGGCTTGTGCTGCGCCACGAGCTTCTGTTGCAGTGGCGCCGGCGCCGGATCGTAGTGGCTGAACTGGTAGGAGTAGGAGCCCTGGCCGGCGGTGAGCGACTTGAGCCGCGAGGGAAAGCTCTCCAGCTCCGAGAGCGGGGCCAGCGCGGAGATCTGGACCGTTCCGATGCGTGGCACGTCCGAGCCCTTGATATGGCCGCGGCGTGCCGAGAGGTCGCCCGCAACGTCGCCCATGTGGTTCTCGGGCGCGGTGATCTCAACGCTGACGATCGGCTCGAGCACGATCGGACGCGCCTTGGCGAGCGCATCGAGGAATGCCTTGCGGCCGGCGGCGACGAAGGCCACTTCCTTGGAGTCGACCGAATGGCTCTTGCCGTCGTACACCACCACGCGCACGTCCTGGATCGGAAAGCCGGCGACGTAGCCCGTGTCGAGCACGCTGCGCACGCCTTTCTCCACGGCCGGGATGTATTGCGAGGGAATCACGCCGCCCTTTACCTGATCGACGAACTGGAAGCCTGCGCCGCGCGGCAGCGGCTCGACGCGCAGATAGACTTCGCCGAACTGTCCGGCGCCGCCGGTCTGCTTCTTGTGCCGGTTGTGCCCTTCGGCGTTGCTGACGATGGTCTCGCGGAACGGAATTGAGGGCGGCTTGGTGTCGAGGTCAAGCTTGTACTGGGACGACATCTTCTCGATCATGGTCGCGAGATGCAGCTCGCCCAGGCCGCGGATGACGGTCTCGTTCGCCTGCGCGTTGTGCTCGACGCGAAAACATGGGTCTTCGGCGGTGAGCTTGTGCAGCACGTCGGAGAGCTTCTGCTCGTCGCCGCGCTTCTTCAACTGCACCGCAAGCCCGAAAATCGACGCCGGCAGATCGAGCGACCGTGCGTGGATGCGCGCGTCCTCGGCCGCGTCATGCAAGATGTGATCGAAGGCGATGTCGTCGAACTTGGCCACAGCGCAAATGTCGCCAGGCAGCGCCTCGCTCACCTCGGTCTGCGTCTTGCCGCGCAGCATGAACAGGTGCCCCGGCTTGAACGGTTTCTTGCCCTCGCCGATATAGAGCTGCATGCCCGGCGTGACCCGGCCCTGGTGCACGCGAAACACGGCCAGGCGCCCGAGATACGGATCGATCTCGACCTTGAACACGTGCGCGAGGACATGCTTGCCGGGATCCGGAATCGCTTCCACCTCGGTCGGCGCGCCGCCGTTCGATGCGCTGCGCACGTACACTGGCGGATTGCCCTCGGTGGGGTTGGGCATGAGCTTGACGATCACCTCGAGCAGCTCTTTCACTCCGGCCCCGGTCTTGGCGGAGGTGAACAGCACCGGAATCAAATGCCCCTCGCGCAACGCGCGTTCGAGCGGGTCGTGCAGCTGCTCGGGCTCGATCTCGCCCTGCTCGAGGTAGAGCGCCATCAGCTTCTCGTCGACCTCGACCACCTGGTCGACGAGCTCGCGATGTGCCGCCTCGACCGAGGAGAAATCCGATTCGCCGTCGGGGGCGAAGAAGCAGTCGGAAACCCTGGACCGGTTGGCTGCGGGCAGGTTGAGCGGCAGGCACTCCTTGCCGAAGGTCTGCTGGATGCGCCCCAGAAGCCCCTCGAGGTTGACGTTGTCGGCGTCGATACGGTTGACCACGATCATGCGGTCGACGCCGCGCTTCTCGGCCCAGTGCATGAAGCGTACCGCAGCGGGTTCGATGCCGTTCTGCGCGTTCAGCACGATGGCCGCAGTGTCCACGGCGGCGAGCGCAGGCAATGCATGACCGAGGAAATCGGGATATCCCGGCGCATCGAGCATGTGGATGCGCGTCGCCCCATCGGCGTCCTTCGCCTCGAACGTGGCAACGGCGAGCTTGTGCGAGTGCTGCAGGCTCTTCTCCTGCGGCAGATAGTCGCACACGGTGTTGCCGCGGTCGACGCTGCCGGCGGATGGAATCGCACCGGCCTGCGCCAGCAGCGCCTCGGCGAGCGAGGTTTTGCCGGCGCCAGATTGGCCGACGAGTGCGATGGTTCGGATGCGAGATAGCTGTCCCACGGCTTGCCTCCTCGACATGGCGGGTGGAACCAGGCCGGTTGCGTGCGGAACCTGATCTCCGCCGGTCCTGTGCGCGGGCCCCCTTGGTGGAGTTATAACAGCATCGGCGACGATTGGAAAAGCCTGCGTAGCCCCTAGCGCAGGGGCGGTGGCGTCGGCCCAAGCGCCTGCTCGATGGCCAGCCCGAGCGCGATCAGGCGGCGATCGCTTCCCTCCGGCCCGTCGATCTCGAGCCCAACGGGCAGCCCGCTTGCTGCAAGCCCGGCGGGCACGCTGAGCCCCGGTATTCCGGCATTGCTGCCCGGGTCGGTGTTCTGGATGAACAGGCCGAACGTTTCGACGCTGCTGGCCGCCGCCCCCTGTGCGATCGCCACGCGTGGCGTCGTTGGAAATACCAGTGCTTCAATGCGGTACTGTATGAAGGTCTCGGCGTAGTGCCGACGGAGCGCCGGGCGATGCACGGCGATCGCCGCATCGTAGATCGGCCTGGCGTCGACCAGGCCGTTCGGGCCGGGAAGCTTGCGCGGCACCACCAGCGCTTCGTAGGTGCCCTTGACGTCCTTGCTGGCAATGGCCGCGGCAACCTGCTCGACGCTCACCCCAGTGCGATAGCGCTTCAGGTACGCCGCCAGATCGTCATACGCCTCGTAAAGCGCCACGGGAAAGCTCACCGCGTCATTCAGCGCCTTGAGCCTCGGCATGTCGACTTCGACGATCTCGACGCCCGCGGTGCGCAGGCGCGCCAGCGCACGCTCCATCACCGCACGCGTGTCTTCGTCCAGGTTGGCGAAGAAGTACGCTCGGTACACGCCCAGGCGCACGCCGACGAGCGAGGCGGGCTCGGGCGGCTTGCCGTCGCTGATTACGGCGTCCATCAGTGCCACGTCGGACACCGTGCGCGCTATCGGCCCGACGGTGTCGCGCGTGTGCGAGATCGGCGTGACGCCGGCACCCGGATAGCGGCCAATGGTCGGCCGCAGGCCCGCGCTGCCGGTCAGCGCAGCCGGAATGCGCACCGAGCCGCCGGTGTCGCTGCCGAGACCCGCCGGAGCGAGGCGCGCGCCGACCGCGGCGCCGGTGCCACTCGAGCTGCCGCCGGCGAAGCGGCTGCGGTCGTACGGATTGCGTACGCCAATTCCGGCGCCGCCGTGGAAGGCCTCGTTGTAACCGGAGATGCCGAAAGCAAGCTCGTGCATATTGGTCTTGCCGAGCACGATCGCTCCGGCGCCGACCAGTCTTTGCACTACCGGGGCATGCTCCGGAGGATGAAAGCCGCTCAGCGCCGGCGTACCGGCGGTGTTCGGCATGCCGGCGACATGGATGTTGTCCTTTACGACGATCGGCACGCCATGCAGCGCACCGCGCAGGCGGTCCGCGGCGCGCGCCTCATCGGCCTGGCGCGCCGCATCGAGTGCCCCCGAGCGGTCGAGCGTGATAAACGCGTTCAGCGCTGCATTCGCCTCGGCGCGCCTGAGATACGCGTCGGTAAGCTCGACGCTCGAGACGCGCCCTGCACGCACCAGCCAGGCTGCATCGACCAGCGTGAGCTCGGTGAGGTCCGCGGGACGCTCGGGGCCCACGGCACAACCGGCTGCAAGGAGGGCGGCGACGACGGCGCCTGAGGTGCGCATAGCAAGATTCATAATGGACTCCGAGAGGGCGCCTCAATGCATTGTAAGCCCGTGCCCAGGCGCGCAGGGCGGCTTCGGTGCGCACGTTCTCGAGATCCGCGCACGTCCGGGCGCGCGACGGGGTCCGAGCGCTTGACGGAGCGATCCGCCGCTCAGGGATGCTTCGAGCGTGGTGTGGTCACCGCGTAGAACAATTCGCGCAGGAACAGGAGCAGCGAAGCGATCAGCGCGATCATCGCAAGCACGAACATCGCCGCCACCATGCGCGTCAGGTCCACCGCGACGAACGCGCCGAGGAAGGCTCCGGCGATCAGCAGGCAGACGAACAGCCCGCAGGCCACGGCACACAGGATTGAAAGATAAACCAAGCGGATGCGCCGCCTGACCCGCTCGATCTCGTCCAGCAACGCTTCGCCGCCGGAACCCCCTTGCAGCCGGTCTTCGAGCACGCGGCGACGGTCTACTGCGCGGCCAAGGCGGATATTGAGGGCCGCGAGAATGGTGCCGACCGCAGTCAGCAGGAACACCGGCGCGACCGCAAGCTGGATGACGCGCGTGATCTCGGGGATATGCGCTTCGACCGTCATGTGCGCCGCTACGGTCTCTTGCGCTCCAGCATCTCGGCGCGCGGCCTCAAAATATCCTCGAGCGTCGACGACGGGACCAGTAGCAGGTGGTCGGCGAGCGCCCTGTCGCGCGCCAAACGCTCCTCGATGCGCTTCAGTCGCTCGGCGAATTCCTGGTCGCGGCGCGCCTTGTCCTCGGCGCTTTCGTTCTTTTCGGCGGCCCGCTCCTTGGTCGGCGCGCCCTCTACCGTCAGGCGCACGTAGTAGTTGTCTCCCACTTTTTTGCCGACACGCAGCTTGTACGCGAGCCCGTCAAAAGTCGTGGCAGTCACAAGCGTCGGTTTGTCGAGGCCGGCCTCGGCGGGCTTGACCTCCGCCGACGCGATGTCGGCGAGCGATCCCTGGCCCATCATGTAAGAAGCCGCGTTGGCGCGTGTCACCTCGAGCTTCTCCCCGGGCCTGGCGCCGATCAGCTTCCACTCCGCGTTGTCGCCCGGGCGCTCGATCCTCCAGCCATTGCCGTCGGCAAAGCGCACCTCGAGCGTCTTCACCTTCTCCGCCGCGTATCCGGACTTGTCGAGCCAGAGCGCACTTTTGGCACTGGCCTGCTCGAGCGGATCGGCGATCACGAACGCGGTCGCCGGGCTCTGCGCAAGCATGACGAAGCGGCCGTCCCCCCGGGCGGTGCGGGGATTCTCCGGCTCGCGCTTGAAATGTTTCTTGCCGACAATCAGGCGAGCGAGCGGCTTGCCGTCCGCGTTCTGGAACTCGAGCAGCGTGCCGGCACCTTCCTTGCCGGGTTCATTCAATGCCAGGCGCGCTCGATCGGCCTCGCCCAGCGGCTCGCTCTGGCCGATCTTCAGTTCGATCGCCTTGAGTACGAAGTCGCGCACTTTGGCGAAGTCGGCCGGAAAGCCGTCGCGCTCGCGGAGCCTCCAGCGACCGTCCTTGAGCGTGAGGGTCAACGTCGCACCGGGCTCGACGATGCGGATCGCGGCCACTTCGGCCGCTTGCAGATCTTTGAGCAGCGGCTGGCCGAGCGTGTCGACGTTCGAGGCCTGCTGCGCGCGCTGCTGCTGATGGATCAGCAGCGCACCGCCGCCCAGCACGGCTAGCAAGACGACGAGGATCGCGGCAATGCGTGCGTTCATGGTCCACGCCCGCTCATCGCAGCGCGGCACGGCGCGCACGCGCGCGCCGTGCGAGCGCCACGAGCAGACCCGCAAGCGCGACCAGTAGCGGCATGAGCGCGATATTGCCCACCTTGGTCCAGAACACGAGCGCCTCGGCGTCCTGCCGCAGCGTGCGCCGTACATCCTTCAGCGCGATGCGCGTCTCGGCCATTTTCTTGCGGAAGCTTTCGAGCTCGCCCTGCTGCTCGGGGGTAAGGATCTGCGAAGCGCCGCCACTGCCGGTCCGGGACTTCTGCAACGACTGCAGTTTCTCGGTGGTGCGCTGGATTTCCTCCTCCAGCGCGCGGATCTTGCCGAAGTATTTCTTCTGCGCCTCGGCTTCGAGCTCGCGTACCACGGTGAGCGGCCTGAACGCGGTGGCGCGGCTGCGCAGCGAGATCAGGTCGTCGCCGGAGGCGAACTGCTCGACCATGCCGAGTGCAAACGCGAGGTTGCCGTTCGACGGCACGATGATCTTGCGGCCAAACACCTCCTGTACGTCGACCGCGGCGCCATCGGCGAGCATATCGACGTCGGCCACCAGGATGACCGCGTTGTCCTTGGCCGACTGCATCAGCCCGGCCGGCGCGGCAGGCGGCGGCTTGTCCTTCGCGCCTGGCGGGGCGGGCGGGCCCTCGGGGAACGCGCTGTTGAACCTGCCCGCGAGGCGCAGCGCCAGCGGGTAGGCCTTTCCCTCCGGCAGAAAGCCCTTCGTTGCGGCATCGCCCGACGCGGTCGCCTGAGCGTTGTCGACCAGCATCGAGTTGGTCGAGCTGCGCACCAGCTCAGTGACGCGCAAGCCCTCCGCGGGCTTGACCTCGAACGCGCCGCCGAAGGCGTAGAGCAGCGTCTCGATGTTTCCCGTCACCACGTCGTCGCGGCTGAACGCGGTGCGATTGAGCGTGAGCACGGTGGGCGTGTAGCGTTGGCCTCCGCCCGAGGCGAAGACCACGTCGGCGATCACCTTGCCCGGATTCATCTCGATTCCCCATGCCTTGAACAGGCGCGGCAGGGTCGAGCTCGTGACTTGCGGCGGCACCCCTGGCGGCACCGGTTGCTGATCGAAGTAGGCGTAAGGGTCGACGAAGGCGATCAGCTTGCCTCCGCGCAGCACAAACTGATCGAGGGCGTACTCGGTCTGCGGCTGGATGTCGCGCGGGTGGATCAGCAGGAGCACCTGGATGTCCTTGTCGATCTCGGTGGCGGTCATGTTGATCTCGAGCACCTCGAACCCGCGCTTGAGCTCGTTGGCGAGCACCCAGGGATCGGAGCTCTGACGCGTGAAGGGGTTGAGCTTTTCCCCCATCACCGGCATGCCGCTCATCAGACCGATCTTCGGACGCTCGGGCGATCCGACGCGCGCGATGGCCCGCACCAGGTCGTACTCGATCAGGCGTTCGCGCTGGGGCGAAATCGAAGCGATCGCTTCCTTGCGATCGAGCCGGCTCACGGCGACGCCGAGGTAGAACGATTCCCCGGAGGCCAGCTGCTGCGGCTCGATACCGTCGAGCTGCGCCGCGTCCTCCTCCTCCGAGTCGGGCTTCGGGTTGTATTTCTCGATCACCAGGTTCGGGCCGGCCGCCGCCTTGAACTCGCTCACCAGGTCCTCGACGCGCTTGGCAAAGCCTCGCAGCGGCACCGGCACCGCCTCGCCCTGCGAGACGTACAGCCGCATCTTCACCGGCGCAGACAGCGCCTTGAGGATCTTGCGGGTGCCTTCCGAGAGCGTGTAGAGATTGCCCTCGGTCAGATCGGCGCGCACCGCGGCGGTCGAGGCGAGGAAGTTGAATCCCACCAGCGCGAGCAGCAGGGCCACCAGGCCGACGGCGGAATAGATCAGCGATTCGTGCTTTTTCTTCATGACCCTATCCTGCGCGGTGGTTGCGGATGATGACGCCCGTCGCGAACAGGGCGAAGCCGATCACCGACAGGAAGAAGATCAGGTCGCGGCTGTCGATCACGCCCTTTTGAAAGCCCTCGAAGTGCGTCATCACCGAGAACGCCGCCACGGTGTCGACCACCGCGGGACTGGCCCAGCGTACGAGCAGATCCGTTACCGGATTGAAGCCGGCGAGGATCAGGAACAGCAGGATCACCACCGAGAGAATGAACGACACCACCTGGTTGCGCGTCATTGCCGAAGTCATGCACGCGATCGCGAGGTAGGCGCCGGCGAGGAGCACGCTGCCGACGTAGCCCGAGGCAATCTGACCGTTGTCGGGTTCACCCAGCAAGTTCACCGTAACGATGACCGGGAAGGTAAGCGCCAGCGCCAGCGCGAGGAACACCCAGGAGGCGAGGAACTTGGCGACGATGGCCTGCCAGGTCGCCACCGGCAGGGTGAGCAGCAGCTCGAGCGTGCCGGCGCGCCGTTCCTCCGACCACAAGCGCATGCCGACCGCCGGCACGAGGATCAAATAGAGCCACGGATGCCAGATGAAAAACGACGCCAGGCTCGCCTCGCCGCGCTCGAAGAAGGCGCCCGCCGTGAACGTCAGGAACCCGGCGAGCAGCAGAAAAATGACCAGGAACACGTAGGCCACCGGTGAGGTGAAGTAGCTCGAAAGCTCGCGCTTGGCGATGGTCCAGGTGGTGCGCACGGCACTCATTTGCTGGCCTCCGTCTTCGCCGGCTTGAGGGTGTCGGGCAGCGTAATGCGCCGGAACACCTCGTCGAGCTGGCCCTCCTCGGTGCGCAGCTGCTCGAGCTTCCAGCCCTCGCGCGAGGCAAGCTCGATGACCGCGCGGGCAAGATCGGTGGCAGCGTCCTTGTCCTTCGGGTAAACGCGCAGCGCGCCGTCGATCGGCTCGACGCGGCCCGCCTGCGTCAGTGCGGCGAGCTTTGCGCGGTCCGCCTGCGGGGCGCGCAGCGTCACGGCGCCGGCGAGCTCCGACATGGCGCGCAGCTCCTCGGGCGTGCCATTGGCGACGATGCGGCCACGGTCGATGATGATCGCGCGCGTGCACGCCGCATCGACCTCTTCGAGGATATGCGTCGAGAACACCACGGCCTTGGTCTTGCCCAGCTCGCGAATGAGATTTCTCACCTCGTGCTTTTGGTTCGGATCAAGGCCGTCGGTGGGCTCGTCCATCACCAGCACTTCGGGATCGTGGATCAGCGCCTGCGCCAGGCAGGTGCGGTGCTTGTAGCCCTTGGAGAGCGTGTCGATCGACTGGCCAAGCACCGAGTCGAGGAAGCACAGCTCGACCACGCGGCCCACCGCTTTGCTGCGCGCCTCGCCCCGGATGCCGCGCAGCTCGGCGACGAACTTCAGGAAGCCTTCGACCGTCATGTCGGGATACGACGCGGCGTTTTCCGGCAGATAGCCGAGCAGGCGCTTGGCCTCGATCGGCGACTCCGTCACGTCATAGCCGCCAACGCTGACGCGACCGGCGCTCGGCGGATAGAAGCCCGTGATCATGCGCATGGTGGTCGACTTACCGGCACCGTTCGGGCCGAGAAAGCCAAGCACTTCGCCGCGCTCGACGTCGAAAGAGATGTCGTCGACAGCGCGTTTGGGGCCGAACGACTTCACGAGATTCTCAATGCGTATCATGGTTTTACCGAGCTCGTTTGGCTGTCCCCCGGTAGAACGCGAACGCAATTGGGGACGCGGGCGGGCGACTTCAAGGGGCCGCATTATCGCCGAATTTCGGCCCACGCTTTCGAATAGAATGGCTGCCCCGTTGGAAAAAACCCCGCTTGTCTCATCAGGAGGAGTCGTCATGCGCATGTTCAGGAAAATTCTGGCGCTGGCCGCCTTCGCGCTGGCGGCGCCAGCGCTGGCGCAGCCCAGCCTCAAGATCATGATTCCGGCCAACCCCGGCGGTGGCTGGGACCAGACCGGACGCAATCTCGCCGCCGCGATGCAAAGCGCAAAGCTGGTGTCCTCGGTGCAGTTCGAGAACAAGGGCGGCGCCGCGGGCACCATCGGTCTGGCGCAGTTCGTCAACGCCGCCAAGGGCGATCCGAACGCGATGATGGTCGGCGGCATGGTGATGATCGGCGGCATTCACCTCAACCAGTCGCCGGTCAATCTGTCCATGGTGACGCCGGTGGCGCGCCTGACCAGCGAGTGGGAAGTGATCGTGGTGCCGGCCAATTCGCCGCACAAGACGATGGCCGATCTGGTCGGCGCGTTCAAGGCCAACCCGGGCGCGGTATCGTGGGGCGGCGGCTCGGCAGGCGGCACCGACCATATCCTGGTGGGCCTCGTGGCCAAGGCCGTGGGCGTCGATCCGGCGAAGATCAACTACGTGCCGTTCAAGGGCGGCGGCGAGGCCATCGCGGCGATCGTCGGTGGCCACGTCACCGCGGGCGTCTCGGGCGTCGGCGAGTTCGCCGAGCAGATCAAGGGCGGGCGCATGCGCGCGCTCGCGGTCTCGGCGCCTTCTGCGGTGGACGGCATTCCTGCGCTCAAGGAGCAGGGCATCAACGTCGAACTGGGCAACTGGCGTGGCATTTTCGCGGCGCCCGGCATCAGCCCCGCGCAACGCGACGCGCTGGTGAAGCTGGTGAAGGAGGCCACCGAAACGCCAGCGTGGAAGGAAACCCTTGCGCGCCTGGGCTGGTCGGGCGAGTTTCTCGGCGGCAACGACTACGCGAAGTTCATCGAGCAAGACACCAAGCGCATCGCCGGGATCATCGACTCGCTGGGGATCAAGAAGTAGTAAACCGGACACCGAGGTGCCGGTTTACGTCGGCGCGATGGAGCGGGCGCGGTGCGCCCCTCATCGCGCCATTCTCGTTCCAGCCCTGCACAGATCCGACATTCGGGACATCCGGGGATTCCTCGCACTGATTCGGCAAGCGCGGAGCGGCGGTGAAGAAGGCTGAGGTTGCGCTTTCAGTCGGGCTGCTGGCGCTCGGTGTCGGCGTCGCGATCGGCACGGCGTACCTGCCCTCGCAGGCGGGCTATGCGCGGATCGGACCGAACTTCGTGCCCGGCGTGGTGGCGTTCGGGCTGATCGTGCTCGGTGCCTTCCTGCTCTACGAGTCGCTGTCCGGCGGCTGGCGCAATATGCCCGCTGCAGACGAGCAGCATCCCGAGCACGCCTTTCACCTCGGTGCCTTTGGCTGGATCACGGCGGGGCTCGTCGCGCACATGGCGTTGATTCACTGGGCGGGCTTCGTGCTTGCTGGCGGCGTGCTGTTCGCGTGCGTGGCGCGCGGCTTCGGCAGCCTGCGCTTCGTGCGTGACGCAGGCATCGGGCTTGTCATCGCGCTCGGCGTGTTCCTGTTCTTCGTGCGCTTCCTGAACGTCAGCCTGCCCGGCGGCTGGCTCAAGACCCTCATTGGGGGGCTGTGATGGAGGCGCTCGCCCGCCTGCTTCAGGGCTTCGATATCGCGCTCAAGCCGATTAACCTGCTGTGGGGCTTCATCGGCGTGACCGCCAGAGCAGGGGGAAATAGCCCCCCCGCACCCCCCGTTACGCGTCACGCCTGCTAATGGAAGCGCTCGCCGGCCTGCTTCAGGGCTTCGATATCGCGCTCAAGCCGATTAACCTCCTATGGGGCTTCATCGGCGTGACGCTCGGAACCTTCGTCGGCGTGCTGCCCGGCGTCGGGCCTGCGCTGACGGTGGCGATGTTGCTGCCGCTCACCGTCAAGCTCGATCCGACCGGCGCGCTCATCATGTTCGCCGGCATCTATTACGGCGCGATGTTCGGCGGCTCGACCACCACCATCCTGCTCAACACTCCGGGCGAGTCCGCCTCGATCGCAACGGCGCTCGAAGGCAACAAAATGGCGAAGAACGGTCGCGCCGGACCGGCACTCGCCACCTGTGCGATCGGCTCGTTTGTCGCCGGCACCGTCGCGGTGGTGCTGCTCACCCTGCTCGCGCCGCTGGTGGTGGAGCTCGCGCTCAAGTTTGGCCCGGCCGAGTACTTCGCCCTCATGGTGTTCGCCTTCATCACCGTCGCGGCGGTGCTCGGCGCTTCCACCACGCGCGGACTCGCGAGCCTGTTCGTCGGGCTGTTCCTGGGTCTGATCGGCATCGACAGCCAGACTGGGCAGCCGCGCTTTGCCTTCGGTGTGCCCGAGCTGCTCGACGGGGTCGACGTCGTGGTGCTCGCGGTGGGCCTGTTCGCGGTGGGCGAGACGCTCTACGTCGCGGCCTACACCAGCCGTCTGCCCGAGAAGCTGGAGAAGATGAGCGGCTCGCTCTGGATGTCGCTGCAAGACTGGAAGCGTTCGGCGCCGGCGTGGTTGCGCGCTACCGCGATCGGCTTTCCGTTCGGCTCGATCCCCGCGGGCGGCGCCGAGATCCCGACGTTCCTGTCCTATTCGACCGAGAAGAAGCTCTCCAAGCATCCCGAGGAATTCGGTAATGGCGCCATCGAAGGCGTCGCCGGCCCCGAGGCAGCGAACAATGCGTCGGCTACCGGCGCGCTGGTGCCGTTGCTCACGCTGGGCATTCCGACCTCCGCCACCGCCGCGATCCTGCTTACCGCGTTTCAGAACTACGGCATCCAGCCCGGGCCCCTGCTGTTCCAAATGCAGCCGGAGCTGGTCTGGGGGCTGATCGCCAGCATGTACGTCGGCAACGTGATCCTGCTGATTCTCAACCTGCCGCTCATCGGCATCTGGGTGAAAGTGCTCAGCATTCCGCGGCCGCTGCTCTACGGCGGCATTCTGCTGTTCGCGACGCTGGGCGCCTACAGCCTGCACCAGTCGGTGGTTGACCTCGTCACGCTGTACGTGTTCGGACTGCTCGGCTTCGCCATGCGTCGCTGGGACATTCCGGTCGCCCCGGCGGTCATCGGTTTGATCCTCGGGCCGCTCGCCGAGACGCAGTTCCGCCGCGCGCTCTCGATCAGCCAAGGCGACGCGAGCGTGTTCTTCACGCATCCGATTTCGGCCACGCTGCTGGCGGTAACGGCGCTGCTCATCATCGTGCCCTGGATCGTGCGCCGGCGGCGCAAGGCACGCCCGGCGTGACCGCGCCGGGGGGGCGGCGGTAAAATCGCGGCTCCCCACCCCGTATTCATCCGCACCACCGAGGAATCCATGGACAAGGCGTTGCTTACCAAGACTGCGGCCGCGATGGTCGCGAAGGGCAAGGGCATTCTGGCCGCCGACGAATCGAGCGGCACCTGCGAGAAGCGCTTCAAGTCGGTCGGCGTCGAATGCACCGAAGAAAACCGCCGCGGCTACCGCGGACTGTTGTTCACCACCCCGGGTGTCGAGCAGTATCTCTCCGGCGTCATCCTGTTCGACGAAACGCTGCGCCAGAAAACGAGCGACGGCGTGCCGTTCGCGCAATACCTCGCCAAGCACGGCATCCTCCCGGGCATCAAGGTCGACCAGGGCGCCAAGGATCTGGCGCTTTGCCCCGGCGAGAAGGTGACCGAGGGCCTCGACGGGCTGCGCGAGCGCCTGGCGGAGTACTTCAAGCTCGGCGCGCGCTTTGCCAAGTGGCGCGCGGTGATCACGATCGGCGACGGCATTCCGACCCACACCTGCCTGTACGCGAATGCGCACGCGCTCGCGCGCTATGCCGCGCTGTGCCAGGAAGCCTCGATCGTGCCGATCATCGAGCCCGAAGTGCTGCTCGACGGCGGCCATTCGGTGGAGCGCTGCGAGGAAGTGACCGAGGCAACGCTGCGCGCCACATATGCCGCGCTCGCCGCGCACAATGCGTCGGTCGAGCACACGATCCTCAAGGCGAGCATGGTGGTCTCGGGCAAGGACCACAAGCGTCAGGCGGGCGTCGATGAGGTGGCCGAGCGCACGGTGCGCGTGCTCAAGCGCACTGTTCCGGCGGCTCAGCCCGGCATCGTGTTTTTGTCGGGCGGCCAATCGGACCTCAACGCAACGGCACACCTGAACGCAATGAACACCATGAAAGGCCTACCTTGGCCCCTCACCTTCTCCTATTCGCGCGCTTTGCAGAACCCGGCGCTCAAGGCCTGGAGCGGGAAGATGGCGAACGTGCAGGCGGCGCAGAAGGCGTTCCATCACCGCGCCCACATGAACTCGCTTGCGTGCCAGGGAAAGTGGAAGCCCGACCTGGAAAAGCAGGCGGCGTAAGTGGGGAGGGCGGGGTCGGACTCCGTTTTCTCGGTGCCGCGTGCGCGGCGCCTTGCAAAGGTTCGGATGATCGAACCGGATCGCGTTTTTTACCGATGAGCGAGGCGCTGTTCGAGTCGAACCTCGCGAGCCTGCCGCGGATCGGTCGCGGCAAGGTGCGCGACCTCTATGAGGTGGACGCCGATCGCATGCTGATCGTCGCGAGCGACCGGCTCTCCGCATTCGACGTCGTGCTGCCCGATCCAATTCCGGACAAGGGGCGCGTGCTCACGCGCATGTCCGGGTTCTGGTTCGAGCGGCTCGGTCACGTGGTGCCGAACCACCTCACGGGCGCCGACCCCGAGTCGGTCGTCATCGGCGAGGCGGAGAAAGCACAGGTGCGCGGCCGCGCCGTGGTCGTGCGGCGCCTCAAGCCGCTGCCGGTCGAGGCCGTGGTGCGCGGCTATCTCATCGGCTCGGGCTGGAAGGACTACCAGAGGACCGGCGCGATCTGCGGCATCGCGCTGCCCAAGGGACTCAAGCAGGCGGCGAAGCTGCCGCAGCCGATCTTCACTCCGGCGACCAAGGCGGCCGAAGGTCACGACGAGAACATCTCCTTCGCGGAGGTCGAGCGCCTGATCGGCAAGCCGCTCGCGGCAAAAGTGCGCGATGCGGCGTTGCGCCTGTACGAGGAGGCGGCGCGCTATGCGCTCGGCAAGGGCATCATCATCGCAGATACCAAATTCGAGTTCGGCACCGACCCCGGGGGCGACTTGGTGCTGATCGACGAGGCGTTGACCGCGGACTCGTCGCGCTTCTGGCCCGCGGACTCGTATCGGGAAGGCATCTCGCCACCCTCCTACGACAAGCAGTACGTGCGCGATTATCTCGAGACACTCGACTGGAACAAGACGCCGCCGGCGCCCCGGCTGCCGCGCGAGGTGATCCAGCGAACCGCCGACAAGTACCGGGAGGCCCTCTTCCGGCTCGCGGGAGAGAGGCTGCCATGAGCGCCACGCGATCGAAGAAGAAGAGTACGGGCCGCAAGTCCATCGCCAAGCCGCGCGTCGGCGTCGTGATGGGCTCGCAATCCGATTGGGACGTGATGCGCGAGGCCTGCGCGGTCCTTGCGGAGTTCGGCGTGCCTTACGAGGCGAAGGTGGTTTCGGCGCACCGTACCCCCGATACGATGTTCGGCTACGCCGCGCGCGCCCGCGCGCGAGGCTTGCGCGCGATCATCGCCGGGGCCGGCGGTGCGGCGCACCTGCCGGGCATGCTCGCCTCGAAGACCACGCTGCCGGTGCTCGGTGTGCCGGTGCCGAGCAAGCATCTGGCGGGGCAGGACTCGCTGCTGTCGATCGTGCAGATGCCCAAGGGTGTCCCGGTGGCGACCTTCGCCATCGGCGCCTCGGGGGCGGCCAACGCGGGGCTGTTCGCCGTCGCGTTGCTCGCCGCCGGCGACGCACGGCTGTCCGCGAAGCTCGAGCGCTACCGCGGCAAGCTGCGGCGGCTGGTGGCGAAGATGCGACTCGCCGATGCGCCCTGAGGGCGCACCCACGCCGAACGCGCCCGGGGCGCGCGACCGGTTGCTGCCGATCCTGCCGCCCGCGACGCTCGGCGTGCTGGGCGGCGGGCAGCTCGGGCGCTTCTTCGTCATCGCCGCGCGCCAGATGGGCTACCGGGTGACGGTGCTCGATCCGGACGCCGAGAGTCCCGCCGGCGCGCTCGGCGACCGCCACATCGCCGCGAAATTCGACGATCGCGCCGCGCTCGATGCGCTCGCAGCCGATTGCGCCGCGATCACCACCGAGTTCGAGAACGTTCCCGCCGAGAGCATGGCGTACCTCGCGCGCTCGCGCCGCGTGGCGCCGTCGGCCGAATGCGTCGCCATCTCGCAGGACCGCGTGCGCGAGAAAGCGGCACTGGCGAAGCACGGCTTTCCGCTCGGCGCCTACGCGAACATCGAGCGCGACGCCGACCTTGATCGTGCGGAGCTGTATCCCGCGGTGCTCAAGCGCGCCCGGTTCGGCTACGACGGCAAGGGCCAGGCGCGGGTCGCCTCGCCTGCCGAGGCGCGCAAGGCCTGGTCGGCATTCGAGCGCGCGCCCTGCGTGCTCGAGCGTTTGCTCGCGCTCGATTGCGAGATCTCGGTGGTCGTCGCCCGCGGTGAGGACGGCGCCACGGCGCCGTTCACCGTGGCCGAGAATCGCCACCGCCACGGTATTCTCGATGTCTCGATCGCGCCGGCGCGCGTCGGCGCGGCACTGGCGGGCGAAGCGCAGGCGATGGCGGCGAAGCTCGCCGGGGCGCTGGGCTACGTCGGCGTGCTCGGGGTCGAATTCTTCGTCTCCAAGGGCCGGCTCTTGGTCAACGAGATTGCGCCGCGGCCGCACAACAGCGGCCACTACACGATCGAGGCGTGCGTCACCAGCCAGTACGCGCAGCAGGTGCGCGCGCTTTGCGGGTTGCCGCTGGGCGAGGCGCGGTTGCTTTCGCCGGCGGTGATGGTGAACGTGCTGGGCGACGCGTGGCGCAACGGCGATCCACCCTGGGACGCGGTGTTCGCCGAGCCGCGCGCCAAGCTGCACCTTTACGGCAAGGCCTCGGCGCGGCCGGGGCGCAAGATGGCGCACATCACGGTGCTCGACGCCGAGATCGAGCGCGCGCTCGAGGCGGCGCTCGCGCTGCGCGCGCGGCTCGGCATCGGCGATGACTGAGCCGGACGCGATCGCGCACGCCGCGCGCATTCTGCGCGAGGGCGGTCTGGTCGCCTTTCCGACCGAGACGGTCTACGGGCTGGGCGCGGACGCGGCGAACGCCGCGGCGGTGGCGCGGCTCTACACCGTAAAAGGGCGTCCCGCGGACCATCCGGTGATCGTCCATTTTGCCGATGCCGAGCACGCGTTTGCCTGGGCGCGCGATGTTCCGGATGCTGCG
This sequence comes from Burkholderiales bacterium, assembly GCA_041635755.1. GTDB lineage: Bacteria > Pseudomonadota > Gammaproteobacteria > Burkholderiales > SG8-39 > JBFKUL01. Next base: position 16,826 of record JBFKUL010000027.1, read on the forward strand.
CGCAAGCTCGCGGCGCGCTACTGGCCCGGTCCGCTGACCCTGATCCTGAAGCGCTCGCCGCAGGTAGGCGACTTCGTTACTGGCGGCCAGGACGCGGTAGGCCTGCGTGTGCCGGCGCACCCGGTCGCGCAGCGGCTGCTGCACGCGTTCTCTGGCGAGCAGCAGGGGCGCCGCTTCAGCGGCATCGCGGCGCCTTCGGCGAACCGCTTCGGGCGCGTCTCGGCGACCACCGCACAGCACGTGCGAGAGGATCTCGGCACCGACGTCAACCTCGTGCTCGAAGGCGGCCCGAGCGATGTCGGCATCGAGTCGACGATCCTCGACCTGTCGCGTGGCCAACCAGTGCTGATTCGTCCGGGCGCAGTCTCCGCCGAGGCGCTCGAGGCGCTGCTCAATGTCGCTGTGTCGCGCTCCGATGCAAACGCGCCGCGCGCTTCGGGCACGCTCGAGCGACACTATGCGCCTCACACGCCGGCGCGGCTCGTTCCACCCCACGCGCTGGACGGCGAGATCGCGAAGCTCGGCGTGCGCGTCGCGGTGCTGGCCTTCTCGCGGCCCGACGAGCGCGTCGATTACTGGCTGCGCATGCCGCGCAC
>JBFKUL010000028.1:0-17265 GCA_041635755.1 Burkholderiales bacterium
ACCACGCTCATGAAGCAGACCATCGCGAACAAGGGCGTGGCGCAGGTCGCCGAACTGCGCCAGGCGTGCATCGAGTCGGATGTTCAGCTGATCGGCTGCCAGATGACCGTCGATCTGTTCGGCTACTCGCGCGACGACTTTCTGCCCGAAGTCACGGAGTACGTCGGCGCAGCCACCTTCTTGCCGAAGGCGCGGGACGCTGATGTGAGTCTGTTTATCTGATTCGCTGAATCAACAATAAAGGGGGAGGGGGACATGAAGGCGAAGAGCTTGAGGGCGGTGCTCGTTTGCGTGGCGCTCACGCCGGGCATGGCGCTGGCGACGACGGGCTATTTCCAGCACGGCTACGGCATCAAGTCGAAAAGCATGGGCGGGGTCGGCATCGCGCTGCCGCAGGACACGCTTGCCGCCGCATCCAATCCGGCCGGGATGGTGCATGTGGGCGGGCGCTTCGATATCGGCCTCGACTGGTTCCGGCCCAAGCGCGGCGCCGAAATCGTCGGCAACGGCTTCGGCCTGAACGGCAACTACGACGCGAACGGCAGCCGCAGCTTCTGGATTCCCGAGTTCGGCTGGAACCGGATGATTCGCCCGGATCTTTCATTCGGCGTTTCGGTTTTCGGCAACGGCGGCATGAATACCACCTATGATCGATCGCCGTTTACGGCATTTGGCGGCTCCAGCCCCGCGGGCGTCGACCTGATTCAGCTGTTCATCGCGCCGACCCTCTCGTACAAGCTGAACGATCGCAACTCGGTCGGCGTGTCGTTGAACCTCGCGTATCAGCGCTTCAGTGCCGATGGCCTGCAGCCCTTTGCACCGCTTTCTTCCGATCCGGCCAACCTGACGAACCGCGGCGACGACAGCTCGACCGGGTGGGGATTGCGCATCGGCTGGCTCGGCCAGATCACGGACAAGATCGCGTTGGGCGCAACGTACCAGACGAAAGCGCGCATGGATCCCTTCGAGAAGTACCGCGGACTGTTTGCCGAGGGCGGCGATTTCGACATCCCCGAGAATTACGGCATCGGCATCGCGATCAAGGCGATGCCCAAGCTGACGCTCGCGGCGGACGTTCTGCGTATCAACTATGGCGACGTCAAGGCGGTCGGCAACCCGGCCGACTGCCTGTTCGTCGGCGCCTGCATGCTTGGTGCATCCAACGGCGGCGGCTTCGGCTGGCGCAATACGACCGTCTACAAGTTCGGCGTAAGCTACGAGCAGTCGAAGACCCTGACGCTGCGCGCGGGATTCTCGTTCCTCGATCAGCCGATCCCGGCCTCGCAGACGTTCTTCAACATCCTCGCGCCCGGCGTGGTCGAGAAGCACCTGACGTTCGGTGCGACCTGGACCACCGCAGGTGGCGGTGAGATCACGGTGGCGTACATGCACGCGTTCAAGGAGAACGTGAACGGTTCGGGATCGATTCCACCGGGATTCGGCGGCGGCGAGTCGAACTTGCGCATGCATCAGGACGCGCTCGGCGTAGCGTGGGGCATGAAGCTTTGATTTGAAGCAGCGCGAGAACGCCCACGGGGCCGGAGCGATCCGGCCCTTTTCGTTTTGTGGTGCTCGCGCGGCTGGACGATCGGGCGTCGCTGGGAAATAATGGGCCCGGCATGGCCAGCATCAAGAACATCCCGGTTTCGGACGCGGGCGCGTTGAAGAACGAGCTGCGCAAGTACAAGCGCGGCCGCAAGCTCGACATCCGCCAATTCAACCAGGCGGCGCGGCTCGCGTGGCTCGGGCGCGTCTCGCTCTCGCCGCTCGATCCGGAGGATCCGGAGTGCGCGGCGTGGCTGCTGCACCTCGAGCAGCCCGAGGGACTTGCCGGAAAATTGCTGCAGCTCGACGAGGACCTGCTCGGTCGCATGCACGTGCTCGACGCCGAGCAAGGCGAGCGGCTCGCTCAGATCCTGCGCCAGGGGTTCGAGGCGCGCGCCAGGGATCTGAAAGCGCTCGAGCAACGCGAGTTCTATCTGGAGCACTTCCTGCGCCCCGACGAGAGCGAGGCCTGATGTCCGGACGGCCCGCACGCTGGATCCGGCTCGGGCTGGTCGAGCCGCTCGAATTGCACGCCGCCTACAGCGGCCTTGCGGCCGCGCAGGCGAGCGACGCGGCGCCGATCCTGCTGTGGGCACAGGCGAAGACGCATCTTTGCCTTGGGCAGAGCCAGGGCCTTGCCGAGCTCGACCCGGCCGTCGAGGTGCCCGTGGTGCGCCGTCCGCTCGGCGGCGGCCTGGTCTGGGTCGATGAGTTCCAGTACGTGTTCGTGCTGATCGCGCCGAAGCGCCATGCGCCCGGGCGCCCGGCGCGGTGGTGCGCCTGGGCCCTTGCGCCGGCGATCGCCACCTACCGCCACTTCAAGCTGCCCGCGTATCTGAACGAGCAGGACATCTGGCTGCACGGCCGCAAGATCGGCGGCAGCGGCGCGGCAACGATCGGCGAGTGTGCCGTCGTCGCATCGAGCTTCCTGTTGCGCTTTCCCGCCGAGCGCTTCGCGCAAAGCGTCGCCAGTTCGTCGCCTGAATTCCGCGCGTGGCTGCGCGAGGGCTTGTCGCTTGCCATGACCGAGTGGGCCGATCACGGCGCGTTGCCCGCCGAGCGCGATCTCGAGGAGACCTTCCGCGCACGCATCGAGGCGCAGCATGGCTGGCAGTTCGAGCACGCCTGGCCGGACGACGCCGAGCTCGCGGCGATCGCCGAGGCGCGCGCCGAGCTCTGCGAGCCGATCGAGGATGACGCGCCGCGCAGCCTGCGCGACGGCATCAAGCTCAATGCCGACGCGCATCTCGTGGAACGCACCAACGGCGACGCACCGGAGCGCGAACTGCGCGTCGGCCGACGCGTGAAGCGCGCGCGCGCTACCAACGGCTGATGGCGCAGCCCACGGTGAGCGCGCGCCGGGCGCGCCGGCTCATCGTGTTCTCGAGCGACGCCATGTTGCGCGAGGCCGTGAGCCAGGCCCTGCCCGCGGGCTGGCAGGCGACGTTCGCTCAAACCGTGTCCGAGGTCGGCGAGTTCCAGGACGTGCTGCTGCACCGTTTCGTGCTGCTCGATCTGGACGAGGCGCAGGCCTTCGATCCGGTGGCGATCGTCGAGGCCCTGCGCAGCGAAATGTTGCTCAACATCCCGATCTTCTGCTTTGGCGGTGACGCCGCCCTGCGCGACGCGGCCCGACTTGCGCGGGCTGATCGATTCTTCGAGCGTGGCGAGCTCGCCGCGCGGCTGCCGGATTGGTGCGAGCAGTTCGGTTGGTAGGGGGAAACGCATGCCAACAAGAAGAAACGTTCTCAAGGCGGCGGCCGCGGCGATGCTCGCCGCCAAGCTTGGAGCGCTGCGCGACGCGCTCGCCCGCGGCGAGCTGCAAAAGGGCGTTCATCGCGTGCGCGGCGATGCACGCCTGAACGGCGCGCCCGCCAAGGAACGCATGGATGTGCGTGCCGGCGACGTCGTCACCACCGGCGCAGACGGCGAGCTGGTGTTCGTGATCTCGAAGGACGCGATGCTGGTGCGCGCCAATTCGCGCGTCGAGATCGAGGGTACGGCCGGCGCGCTCGTCGCGAGCGGGTTGCGCATCCTGACGGGCGCGGTGCTCTCGGTGTTCTCGACCGGCGAGCCCAAGCGCGTCATCACCCCGACCGCGACCATCGGCATCCGCGGCACGGCGCTCTACGTGGAGACCCTGCCGGACCGGATCTACGCCTGCACCTGCTACGGCATCGCCGACCTGCAGTCGCTGCACGATCCGGCGGCGCGCGAGACCGTGCAGACGACGCATCACGACCAGCCGCGGTACATCCTCGGCCCCGGCGCCGCCCAGGCCGCATCACAGACGATCGTGCGCGCGCCGGTGATCAACCATACCGACGCAGAGCTGATTTTCCTCGAAGGTCTGGTGGGCCGCGAGCCGCCGTTCTACGACTGGTTCGACAAGTACAAGACCGTGTATTAGCGCCGCCTTAGCCCGCGTCGCGTGGCGGCAGGATTCCGAGGCGCTCGTACACCGGCCGGATCTCGCGCCGGATGTCCGGCAGTTTGCGCGCGTAGATCGCCGCAGCGAGCAGCGCAAGCATGCCCCCGAGCGCGAGCGTGAGCGGCGGATCGAGATAATGCGCGAGCGACCCCGCAACGAGCGCGCCCACCGGGCTCATGCCGAGAAACGACATGATGTAGAGCGCCGCGACGCGCGCGCGCATGCGATCCTCGACGATGGTCTGCAGCACCGTGTTGGTCGAGGCGGCGATGAGCATCATGCCCACGCCGGTGAGGTAGACGAGCGCGAGCGCAAGCCACAGCATGTGCGTCAGCGTGAATGCGATTAATGCGAGGCCGGTGAACGCCGCCGAGAACGGCAGCAGCCGCAGCAGCCCGCGCACGGACTTGCGCGTCGCGAGATACACCATGCCCGAGACGGCACCGAAGCCGCCGGCGCCGATCAGCAGGCCCAGGGTGTCGGAGCGGCCGGCGAAGATCTCTTTCGCGAACCAGGGCATCAGCGACTGGTGCGGCTGCACCGCGAAGCTGACGGCCGCGAGCAGCAGCAGCGCGCTGCGCGTGGGCAGAAAGCCGTAGGCGTAGCGCACGCCTTCCTGCAGTTGGTGCAGCCAGGTCTCGGCGCTGACCTCGCGAGAGCTCGGGCCGAGGCGCATCTGGAATAGCGCCCACAGCACCGCGAGGTACGAGACGCTGTTCAGCGCGAACCCCCAGCGTTCGCCCGCGCTCGCGATAATCAGCCCGCCGATCATCGGGCCGATGAAGCGCGCGCCGTTCATCAGGATCGAGCTGAAGGCGATCGCGTTCGGCAGGTCGTCTTTGCCGCCGACCAGCTCGACGAGGAAGGACTGGCGACCAGGGCTGTCGAACGCGTTCGCCAGACCGAGTACCAGGTTGCCCACGATCAGGTGCCAAGGCTCGATCGCGCCGCTCACCACCAGCGCGAGCATGACGAGCGACTGCGCGAGCGCCACGCCCTGCGTCACGTAAAGCACCTTGCGCTTGTCGTAGCGGTCGATCCACACGCCCGCGACCGGCGCGAGCACGAGGAACGGGATTTGCAATGCAAAGGCCGCCAGTCCGAGCAGGAATGCCGACTCGCTCAGGCGATACACCAGCCAGCTGGTGGCGATCAGCTGCAGCCAGGTGCCGATCTGCGAGACGCCCTGACCCGCGAAGAACAGGCGGAAGTTGCGGTGTCGAAACGCCCGCAGGCCGTGCGGCAGCTTCATAGCCGCCCGCGTTCCAACTCAGTCCCGCGGGGTGAGCTTGGCGAGCTGCGACCGCAGCTGCGCGAGTGTCGACTCGAAGCTCGCGAGCCGCTCGCGTTCCTGCGCCACCACCTTCGCCGGCGCGCGCTCGACGAATGACGCGTTGCCAAGCTTGCCGCGCGCCTTGACGATCTCGCCTTCTAGGCGCGCGCTCTCCTTGCCGAGGCGCTCCCGCTCGGCAGCGAGGTCGACTTCGACGTGCAGCATGACGCGCCACGCGCCCGCCACCGCGACCGGCGCGTCGGCCTGTGGCAACTCGGCGACCGCATCGACCGTCGCAAGGCGCGCAAGCGCCTGCGCATAGGGTGCAAGGCGCGCCACCGCCGGCGCATCGCCGGCCACGTAAAGCGGCACACGCAGCTGAGGTGAGATGTTCATCTCGCCGCGCAGGTTGCGGCAGGCGTCGACGAGCGACTTCAGCTGGGCCATTTCGCGTTCGGCGGTCTCGTCGATCTTTTCGGCTTGCGTGATGGGGTAGGGTGCGCGCATTACGGTTTCGCCGGTCTTGCCCGCGAGCGGGGCCACCTTCTGCCACAGCTCTTCGGTGACGAAGGGAATCACCGGGTGCGCGAGGCGCAGTACCGCCTCGAGCACGCGCACCAGCGTGCGACGCGTGCCGCGCTGCACCGCCGGATCGCTCGATTGCAGCTGCACCTTGGCGAGCTCGAGGTACCAGTCGCAGTATTCGTCCCAAATGAAGCGGTAGACTGCAGTCGCGACGTTGTCGAGGCGGTACTCGGCGAAGCCCTTCTCGGCCTCGGCTTCGGCGCGCTGCAGCTGGCTCACGATCCAGCGATCGACGAATGAGAACGTGGCCGGCTGCGCGGTGTCCTGGCCGCAGTCCTGGCCCTCGGTGTTCATCAGCACGAAGCGCGTCGCGTTCCACAGCTTGTTGCAGAAGTTGCGGTAACCCTCGCAACGCTTGAGGTCGAAGTTGACGTTGCGCCCGAGCGTCGCGTAGGCGGCCATCGTAAAGCGCAGGGCGTCGGCGCCGAAAGCCGGGATGCCCTGGGGAAACTCCTTGCGCGTCTTGGCGGCGATCTTGGGCGCGTCCTCGGGCTTGCGCAGGCCCGTGGTGCGCTTCTCTAGGAGCTTGTCGAGCGCGATGCCGTCGACTAGATCGACCGGGTCGAGCGTGTTGCCCTCGGACTTCGACATCTTCTTGCCCTCGTGGTCGCGCACGATGCCGTGGATGTAGACGTCGCGAAACGGAACGCGCCCGGTGAACCAGGTCGTCATCATGATCATGCGCGCGACCCAGAAGAAGATGATGTCGAAGCCGGTGACGAGCACGGAGGATGGCAGGTAGAGCTCGTAGGCGGTCTTGTCCGCGCCCTTCGGCTCGGGCCAGCCAAGCGTCGAGTGGCACACGAGCGCCGAGGAGAACCACGTGTCGAGCACGTCCGGGTCGCGCGTCAGCGCCGCGCCGCCCGCCTTGGCGCGCGCCTCCACTTCGCTGCGCGCGACGTAAAGCTTGCCCTGCTGGTCGTACCAGGCCGGGATCTGGTGACCCCACCAGAGCTGGCGCGAGATGCACCAGTCCTGGATGTTGGTGAGCCACTGGTCGTAGGTGCTGCGCCAGTTCTCGGGGAAGATCTTCACTTCGCCCTTCGCCACCGCGTCGAGCGCCACCTGCGCGATCGACTTGCCCGGATGGAGCGTGTCCTGCGGCCCGGGCTTTGACATCGCGACGAACCACTGGTCGGTGAGCATCGGCTCGACCGCGGCGCCGGTGCGCGCGCAGCGCGGGACCGTCATGCGGTGCGGCTTGACCGACTCGAGCAGGCCGGCAGCTTTGAGGTCGGCGACGATCATCTTGCGCGCGTCGTAGCGGTCGAGCCCGCGGTACGCGGCCGGCGCGTTTTCGTTCACCTTCGCATCCAGCGTCAGGATGCCGATCGATTCGAGCCCGTGGCGCTGGCCGACCTGCCAGTCGTTGAAATCGTGCGCCGGCGTCACCTTGACGCAGCCGGTGCCGAACTCGCGGTCGACGGCCTCGTCGGCGATCACCGGGATCGTGCGGCCGGTGAGCGGCAGCTCGACCTGCCGCCCGATCGCGGCACGGTAGCGCTCGTCCTCGGGATGCACCATCACCGCGACGTCGCCGAGCATCGTCTCGGGACGCGTCGTCGCCACCGTCAGCCCGCGCAATGCGCCCACCGGATCGCCGACGAATGGATAGAGAATGTGCCAGAGCTGGCCGTCCTCCTCCTCACTCTCTACTTCGAGGTCGGAGACCGCCGAGTGCAGCACCGGGTCCCAGTGCACCAGCCGCTTGCCGCGGTAGATGAGGCCCTGCTCGTAGAGCCGCACGAAGGTATCGAGCACCACGCGCGAGAGGTTCTCGTCCATGGTGAAGTACTCGCGCGACCAGTCGCATGAGGCGCCCAGGCGCCGCATCTGCTCGGTGATGGTCGAGCCCGAGTGCTTCTTCCATTCCCACACCGTCTCGACGAAGCGCTCGCGTCCGAGCTCCTGCCGCGAGCGGCCCTGGCTCTCGAGCTGGCGCTCGACCACGATCTGCGTCGCAATGCCGGCGTGGTCGGTGCCCGGCAGCCAAAGCGTGTTGTCGCCGCGCATGCGGTGGTAGCGCGTGAGCGCGTCCATGATCGTCTGGTTAAACGCATGGCCCATGTGCAGCAGGCCGGTCACGTTTGGCGGCGGCAGCTGGATGCTGAATGCGGGTGCGCCGGGTTTCGCGCCGGCGGCGAACCAGCCGGCCTTCTCCCAGCGCTCGTACCAGCGCTGCTCGACGGCGCGCGGATCGAAGCTCTTGTCGAGCGGCATCAGGATAAACCGTGAAAAAACCGTGAATTATACGGGTCCGCACCGCGTGCGGGCCGACAGGACAGTGGCCCGCGCGCTAGGCCTTGCGGCCGTTGCCGTCGCGCTCCTCGGGCGGCTGCGAGGCGAGCGCACGCGCGACCGAGGCGGCCACCGCTTCGCGCACCATCTGGCGCACGCTGGTCGTGAGTTCCTGGCGCATGTTGCGGATCAGCTGCTCGGTCAGCTCCGTGAGCGTGCGTCCAAGGCGCTGTTCGATGACGCGGTCGATTTCCGGGCCGAACCGTTCCAGTACCGCGCGCTCGAGCTCGACGGCGATCGCCTCCAGCGCAGCCCGGTCGACGCCCGGGGCCCGCTTCATCGAATCGGGATCGATGATCTCGGTGAGCACCGGCAGATCCTCGGCGGTGCCGCGCCGCGACTCCTGGTGTCGCTTGAGCAACGCGTCCACCCGCTCGACCAGCGGGTTCAGGTCCGGTTTGCTATCCGTCGCCACGCGGACCTTCCTGACCGAGGTCGTGGTTGCTGATCGGATAGCCGCGCTCGCGATAGTAGCCATAACGCGTGCGCCCGGCCTGCCGAGCCGTCTCGTCCCGCGAAACGACCTCGAGCAGCCTCTCGAAGCGCTCGAAGTGCGGCGGGCACTCGTCGGACAGATTCAGCAGCACCTCGCATCCTGGCGGGGCCTCGGGCTCGAGCGCGATCAGCACCGGCGTATCGGCCGCGAGAGCATCGTGCGCCAAGCAATGCGGCACGAAGCCCACCTGCGGCCAGGTCCACAGCAGCCGGTCGATGCGCTGGGCGGTCTCGGGCTGCGGTGCAAAGATCAGCAGGCGCTTCTTCTGCGTCAATGCCTTGCCCGCGAGCCTACAGGCGACTTGCAGCCGGTCGGCGGCATTGAAGTAGAAATCGATCGAGGTCATCCGGCGGTGCGTCCGCGGGCGAAAGCGCAGCCCTTCGCGCTAAGCCTTGGCTCCGGCGTGGCGCAGCGCGAAGCGCACCAGCAGCGGCACCGGGCGCCCGGTCGAGCCCTTGTCTCTGCCGCTGCGCCACGCGGTGCCGGCGATATCCAAGTGCGCCCAGCGCAGCTTCTTCGCGAAGCGCGACAGGAAGCACGCGGCGGTGATGCTGCCCGCCGGGCGTCCGCCGATGTTGGCCATGTCGGCGAAGTTCGAGCGCAGCTGCTCCTGATAGTCTTCCCATAGCGGCATCTGCCAGACGCGGTCCCAGGCGTCGTCGCCGGCCGCGATCAGTGCGTCTGCGAGCTTCTGGTCGTTCGAGAACAGGCCGGTCGCCACGTGGCCCAGCGCGATGACGCAAGCGCCGGTAAGGGTGGCGATGTCCACCACGACATCGGGCTGCAGGCGTTCGGCATAGGCGAGCGCGTCGCACAGGATGAGGCGGCCTTCGGCGTCGGTGTTCAGGATCTCGACGGTCTGCCCCGACAGAGTTTTGACAACGTCGCCCGGTTTCGAGGCGCCACCGCCCGGCATGTTCTCGCAGGCGGGGATGACGCCGATCGCGTTCAGCGGCGCCTTCATGCCCGCGAGCGCGCGCATCGTGCCGAGCACGCTCGCGGCGCCGGACATGTCGTACTTCATTTCATCCATCTCGCCGGCGGGCTTGAGCGAAATGCCGCCGGTGTCGAAGGTGATGCCCTTGCCGACCAGCACCACCGGCTTGGCCGCTTTCGCGCCTCTCGCACCCGCGTAGCGCAGCACGATCAGCTTGGGCGGCTGGTGCGAGCCCTGGGTCACCGAGACGAGCGCGCCCATGCCGAGCTTTTCCATCTCCTTGCGCTCGAGCACATCCAGCCTGAGCTTGAAAGCGCGCGCGAGCTTGCCCGCTTCCTCCGCGAGGTAGCTCGGGGTGCAAATATTCGAGGGCAGGTTGCCGAGGGTGCGCGCGAGGTTTGCCCCCTCCGCGGTGTGCACGGCCTCGTTCAGCGCCTTGCGCGCCTGCGCTTCGATCCGGGCATTCGGCACCGCCAGCGTCAGCGCCGCGAGGCTTGGCGCAGGAGGCTTCTTTTGCGTCTTCAGCTGGTCGAAGCGGTAGAACGCCTCGTGCACCCCGATGATGGCATGGCGGATATTCCATGCCAGCGTGCGGCGCGCGACCTTCAGATCGGCAAGAAACAGCGTCGCATCCTTTGCGCCAAGCTCGGCGAGCGCCTTTGCGGCGGCGCGGATCGCGTCCCGGAATGCCGGCTCGCCGAACTCCTTCTTGTCGCCGAGCCCGACGAGCAGCACGCGCTCGGCGGCGAGCCCCGGCACCCGGCGCAGCAGCAAGGTCGCGCCGGCCTTGCCCGAGAGATCGCCCTGTGCGAGCACCTCGCGCAGCGCGCCCTTCGCGCCGCGATCGGCGCGCTGCGCTGCGCTCGTCAGATCGCCGCCCGCACGCGTGGTGCCCTTGAATACGCCGAGCACTAGGCAGCCGGTCCTGGCGCGCTCGGGCGAGATTGTTTTTATGCTAAATTTCACCGGATTCTCCCATGTCGTTGGCGCCGGCAATCATCGCACGTTTTTGCGCGAGCGAGAATCGGCGGGAGCGTCACGAACGACCATGATTTTCCAGCGCGCACTGCTTCGGGAATTCGCCAGCCTTGCAGGCGCGGTGTTCCTCGCGCTGTTCGCGATTGCGCTCACCACGCGGCTCATCCGGTTGCTCGGACAGGCCGCCGGCGGCAAGTTTCCGACCGATGCCGTGCTCGCCTTTCTCGGCTTTTTCGCGCTGACGGTGTTGCCCGTGCTGCTCTCGTTGACGCTGTTCATCACGGTGCTGCTGACGGTCGCCCGTAGCTACCGCGACTCCGAAATGGTGATCTGGTTCAGCTCCGGACTGGCGCTCTCGGCGTGGCTGCGCCCGGTGCTGACCTTCGCGCTGCCTCTGGTGGCGCTGATCGGGGCGCTGTCGCTGTTCATCGCGCCATGGGCGGTGCAGACCGGCGCCAAGTTCCGCTCGCAGCTCGACGCGCGGGACGACGTCTCGCGCGTCAGTCCCGGCGTGTTCGGCGAGTCCGGCGCGCGCGACCGAGTGTTCTTCGTCGAGGCGGCCAGCGGCGAGGAGGCGGCAGTGCAGAACGTGTTCGTCAACTCGGTGCAGCACCAGCACCACGGCGTCATGACCAGCCAGCGGGGGCACGCGGAGACCGCGCCGAACGGCGACCGCTTCCTGGTGCTCGAGGCGGGCCGTCGCTACGAGGGCGCGCCCGGCGACGCCGAGTACCGCGTCATGGAGTTCGAGCGCTATGCGATGCGCATCGAAGCGCGCGAGGGCGCGCCGCCGGAGGCCTCGCCCAAGAATCTGACGACAAGGGCGCTGCTCGCCGACCCCACCCCGGCCAACCGGGGGGAGCTGGTGTGGCGCATCGGCGTTCCGATTCTCGCGCTGGTGCTTGCGCTGCTTGCGATTCCGATGGGGTTCGTCAATCCGCGCGCCGGACGCTCGATCAACCTCCTTTTCGCGCTGCTTGCCTACATGGTGTATTCGAACCTGCTGTCAATCAGCCAGGCGCGCGTCGCGCAGGGCAAGCTCGAGTTCGGCATCGGGCTGTGGCTGGTGCACGCGGTAATGCTGGCCGCGCTGTTGCTGATGTTCGCGCATCGTATGCAGCTTTTCCGACGGCTGCGGCGAAGCTGAGCGCGTGGCGCGCCGCACGCTCGATCGCTACCTATCACGCCAGATCTACGGCGCGGTCCTCTTCGTGCTGGCCGGGTTCCTTGCGCTGTTTGCGTTCTTCGATCTGATCCGCGAGCTCGGCGACCTGGGAAAGGGCAACTACAATCTGCGCGAGGTGTTCGCCTACGTGCTGCTGTCGGTGCCGGCCAACGCCTACGAGCTGCTTCCCGTGGTGGTGCTGATCGGCACGCTTTACGTGCTCGCGCATCTCGCGAGCAACTCCGAGTTCACGGTGATGCGCGCGGCGGGCCTTTCGCCCCTGCAGGCGTCGTGGACGCTGGTGCGGATCGGCGTCGTGTTCGTGGCGGCGACCTTCGTCATCGGAGAGTGGATTGCACCGGTCGCCGAGGAGGCGGCGCAGAAGGTGCGCATGCGCGCGCTGAGCGGCATCATCGGCCAGGACATGCGCTCCGGTCTGTGGTTCAAGGACGAGCGCTCGTTCATCAATGTGCGCGAGGCGCGGCAGGCCGATGTGCTCACCGGCCTGCGCATCTACGAGTTCGACAGTGCCTATCGGCTGCGCGTGATCAGTGCGGCCGAGCGTGGCGAGTATCGCGGCGCCGGCCTCTGGACGCTCAAGGACGTGGTTCGCACGACCTTCACGGCGGACGGCCCGCGTACCGCCTCGCTCGCCGAGACCGAATGGCGATCGGCGGTCAATCCCGACCTGCTCGATGTCCTGATCGTTGCGCCGGATCGGATGTCGACCTGGAAGCTGTACCGCTACACGCAGCACCTGTCCGAGAACCGCCAACGCACGGTGCGCTACGAGATCGCGATGTGGAAGAAGCTGTTCTACCCGCTCGCCACGCTGGTAATGATGGCGCTTGCGCTGCCGTTCGCGTATCTGCACGCGCGCTCGGGCATGCTCGGGATGAAGGTGTTTCTCGGCATCATGCTCGGCATCTTCTTCCACATGCTGAACAGTCTGTTTTCGCATATCGGCCTGCTGCAGGATTGGCCGCCGGTGGCGGCCGCCGCGGTGCCGAGCGCCGCGTTCCTGTTTGCGGCCATCGCGATGATGTGGCTGGTCGAGCGAAGATAGACGCCTGGCGCCGCGCGGCGCGGCGTGCCTGGGCATCGGTTAGAGTCGTACCCGGGCAACAACCACGAATGACTTGATCCGATGCGAGCGCGCACATGAAGGTTCTTGTTCCCGTCGACGGCTCGGAGCACGCACTGGAGGCGGTGCGCTTTGCGCTTCGCCTCGGTGCCGAGGGGGCGAAGCTCTCCTACGTTCTGCTGCACGTGCAGGAACCCGCGTACCTGTACGAGCTCATGATGTCGCCGCGCCCGGAGGTGCTCGATCGCCTTACCGATCGCGCGGGACGCGAGGCGACCGAGCAAGCGCGCGCCCTGCTCGACGCGTCCAAGGTGACCTACGAGCTGGTGATCGCCTCGGGCGAGGCGGCAACGAAGATCCTGGACGAGGCACGGACACGCGGCTGCGATTTCATCGTGCTCGGCAGCCGCGGGCGCGGTGCCATGCGCGACCTGCTCCTGGGTACGGTCTCGAGCAAGGTGCTTCAGCTCGCGCCCATTCCGGTCACCGTGGTGCGAAGCGGGCGCAGTTGGCCGCGCTCCTCAGCCGCGGAATGAGCCGGTCCGCCGCGCAAGGCATGCGCCGGCATTTCGCAGTGCGCGCCGCGATTCTGGCGCTGCTGGCGCTCGCATACCTCGCGGTGGCGCTCGCCCCGGTGCTTCTTGCCTGGGCGCAGGGCCTGCCGCGGCGGCCCTTTGTCGACGACTTCTCCTCCGCGATGGCGCTCGCGGCGTTTGCCATGCTGCTGGCCGAGTTCTATCTATCGGGCAGGTTCCGCGCCGTTTCCGCGGGCGCGGGCATCGACCTCGTGATGCGCATGCACCAGTTGCTCGCGCGCACTGCGCTTGTGCTCGTCGCGCTGCATCCGTTCCTCTATTCGCTACCGTTCACCTCGGGCGGCACCGGCGCACCCAGTCGCATGCACGCGGTGCTGCTGACCCCCGCTGCCACCGTTTCCGGAATGCTCGCATTGCTGCTGCTCGGCGCGCTGGTGGTATTCGCGATGTTCCGGGATCAGCTTGGCTGGTGCTACGAAACCTGGCGTCTCACGCACGGGCTCGGCGCTGCGGCGCTCGCCGCGTTCGGGTTTCATCATGCGCTCGACATCGGTCGTTACAGCGCGCACGCCTGGCTCGCGGGTTTCTGGGGCGGCGCGCTGGTGCTGGCGCTGCTCGCCCTCGCGCATATCTACTTCGTCAAGCCGCTGCTCATGGCGCGACGCTCGCGTCGCCACCGCATCGCCGCGCTGCGCAAGGTTGCGCTCAAGACCTGGCGGCTGGAGCTCGAGCCCGAGTCGGGCGACGGCGCATGGTACGAGCCGGGTCAGTTCGCCTGGCTCAGGTTCGGTCGCCCGTTCCTCAATCTGCTGGAGTTTCCCTTCTCGCTCGCCTCGGCGCCCGCCGCCGACGGCAGCAAGGCGGTGTTTCTGATCAAGGAAGTGGGCGACTTCACGGGCGCGATCGGAAACCTCGCGGTCGGTGCGCCCGTGTATGTCGACGGGCCGCACGGCAACTTCACGCTGCGCCGGCGCAGCGGCGCCGGCATTGCGCTGATCGCGGGGGGCATCGGCGTGGCGCCGATCTCGGGGCTGCTGCGCCACCTTGTGGCGACCCGCGACCCGCGGCCGGTGAGCTTGATCTTCGGCAATCGCGTCGCCGAGCAGGTCCTGCCGCTGGACGAGGGGCTCGAGGGAGGGCTGCCCGGCAGCGTGCGCGTGCATCACGTCCTCTCGGAGCCGCCGCCCGGTTGGCGGGGCCTCAGGGGCATGCTGGACGCGAACACGCTCGAGCGCTTGTTGCCTGTTGAGGGACGCGCGGACTGGCTCTACTTCGTATGCGGCCCGCCGGAGATGATCGATGCGGTGGAAAACGCGCTCGAGCAGCTCGGCGTTCCGCTGGGCCAGATCGTGGCGGAGAAGTTCCGCTACACGGCGCGCGGCGCGACGCGCCGCGATCGCCTGATGCTCGGCGCCTACATCGCAATCTCGGTGGCGATCGTAGGCGTGGCGGCGGCGTTCGCGCTGCGGGGGTAGGAAGGTATCGCGCCGCGCCTAGTCGGTCAGCACGAGACGCGTGCCGGCCAGGCGGTCGTGCAGGAACTGGCGGTCACGGTCGACGAGCGCCCATCCCAGTCCCACGCCGGTGAACGCGAGCGAGGCAAAAGCGATCCAGGGATCGCGGTGCGAAAACGCCGCGGCGATCGAGAGCAGGAAACCGCCCACGAAGAGCCCCGCGTAGGCAAGCCGCAGCAGCGCCGTTCCGGGCGGCACGCGTGCGCGCCCGGGAGCGATCAGCCGGATGCGCCACGCGCGCATCGCGAGGGTCTGCCCGCCGCGCAGCCAGCACCAAAGGAAGTAGGCGGCGAACACGGCGCCGAGATAGAACTGAAGCGCATAGCGCAGCCAGCCCTGCGCGTCGCGGCCGCCGCTTGCGAAGGTGAACAGCCAGGCAGCGAAGAATCCCACTGTAACGAGCAGCAGCGCTTCGTAGGCCATGCTGGCGAGCCGCCGCGCGATGCTCGGTGTCGCCGCCCCCGGCTCGGATGGCGCGCCCACTACTTGGCGGCGTCGGCCGGCGCGTTCTTCTGGGTCTTCGTCGCGCCGCGCTTGCGCTCGGCGGGAGGGGTTTCGGGCACCAGACTCTGACGCTGGTGCGGCGGCAGCGACTGGTACTCGGACCAGCGCTCACCCAGATTCTCGCGCTTCTCCGGCGGCAGCTTTTCCATGCGGCGATACTTCTCGCGCGCCTCGCGCCGCTGCTCGGGCGTGAGCGCGGCCCAACTCTGCATGCGGGTCTGCATGCGCTTCTGCTCGGTCTCGGTCATGCTCGGGTAGCGCTTGGCGAGCCCGAGCCACTTGCGCTTTCGGTCCGATTCGAGCTGATCCCAGTGGGGCGGGGCCAGCGGGGCCAGGATCTGCTGCTGCTCGGCGCTCAATTCGCCCCAGGTCAATCCCTTCTTGGCGGGTTGCGCGAGCGCCTGGGTGGCGCCGAGCGCCATGACAACGGCCGCTAGAGTTGCGCCGAGGCGGCGCAGGATTATGCGCGGGTCTTGGGGAACGAAGTTGCAGGGCACGGCGAAACGAAGGCTCGCGTTCAACGCGAGCCCCGCTTCTTCAGCCACGCTTCGAAGCCCTTGTCGAGATACGCATCGATTGGCAGGTCGGCCGTGAGCAGCTGCGCGTCGATCTGCTCGACCTCGGCCACCCGCTGGTTGCTGTCCCAGACGTAAACCGCCGCCAGCCCGACGATCAGCACCACGATCGGCAGCAGCACGCGCAACGACAGGCCGCTCAAGCCACCGATTCGTCCCGCGAAGCCGCCCGCCCAGACCATCGCCGGGGAACGCTCCGATCGCATGCGCGCCAGCGCTTGCTCGCGCGCGGCACGCAGTCGCGCGTTGACGCGCGCGCCCACGCGCTCGCCTCGGGCCCCCTCGTTCAGGGCCTGCCGGATCTTGTTGCCGAATTGCTGCTCGTTCATGGTGTTGTCCGGGCGCAGGGCGCAATCATAATGTAATGCCCCGCGCCTTGAGTGCGGCGGCCAGGGCATGCGTGGCTCGGGAGCAGTGCGTCTTGACGCTGCCCTCCGAACACCCCATCACGCTTGCAGTTTCCGCCACGTCCAACTCCTCCCAGTAACGCATCATGAAAGCCTGGCGTTGACGGGTGGGCAAGCGGGCGACCTCTTGCTCAATGATTTCAAGTACTTGACCTCGTTCCGCGCGGTTTGCAGGCGACTCTCCAAGGCCCGCGTCGTCGCTGCTCGCCATGGTCTCGAGCGGATCCTGCTCGTCGCCTTCGCCGCGCCCGGGCGCAAGCGATGACAGCAGCGTGGTCCAGAGCGAGCGCACGCGCTGGCGCCTGAAGTAATCGCGGATCGCGTTCTGCATGATGCGATGGAACAGCATCGGCAGCTCGCTGATCGGGCGATCGCCATAGCGCTCGGCGAGCCGAAGCATCGCGTCCTGAACGATGTCGAGCGCGGTGTCACCGTCGCGGACGGCGAACACGGCTTGTTTGTAGGCGCGGCGCTCTACCCCCTCGAGGAACGCCGACAGCTCGCTGCGGGATGCCAGGATTGACCCTCTTAATTTGGGGGCGGATTGTTTGTTCGAAGATGGTACCAAAATGGCTTGTTTGCGCTTGGGAAGCGCCTTGACCGCATCGCAGCAACCCATTAATGTGCAAGGTTTTCCGCCCGCCATAGCGATGGACCGAGTCAAGGGATTGCAGCTCACTGGTGCCGAGATCGTCGTG
Organism: Burkholderiales bacterium; assembly: GCA_041635755.1. Classification (GTDB taxonomy): domain Bacteria; phylum Pseudomonadota; class Gammaproteobacteria; order Burkholderiales; family SG8-39; genus JBFKUL01. The sequence goes on from JBFKUL010000028.1 coordinate 17,027, forward strand.
CGCTGCCTGCAAGACGAGAAGGTCGAGTACGTCTTCGGCTACCCGGGCGGCGCGGTGCTGTTCATCTACGACGAACTGTTCAAGCAGGACAAGGTCCGTCATGTGCTGGTACGCCATGAGCAGGGCGCGGCGCACGCGGCGGACGGCTATTCGCGCTCCTCGAACAAGGTCGGCGTGTGCCTGGTGACCTCGGGGCCGGGCGTCACCAACGCGGTGACCGGAATCGCGACTGCTTACAT
>JBFKUL010000029.1:0-17181 GCA_041635755.1 Burkholderiales bacterium
CACCGGCAGACCGGTCGGCATCAAGACGGCGATCGGAGGCTGGCGCTTCATGAACGAGCTCGGCGACGCCGTTCACCAACGTGGCCTTGACGTCGCGCCGGATTTCCTGGTGATCGATGGCGGCGAGGGCGGCTCGGGCGCGGCGCCGCAGGCGCTGGCCGATCACATGGGGCTGTCGATCGACGAGGCGCTGCCGCGCGTGGTCGACGCGCTGCTCGAGTCCGGACTGCGCCAACGCATCCGCGTCGTGGCCTCGGGCAAGATCGTCAGCTCGGCGAGGGCGGCGTGGGCGCTGTGCGTCGGCGCCGACTTCGTCAATACCGCGCGCGGCTTCATGTTCTCGCTCGGCTGCATCCAGGCGCTGCGCTGCCACACCAACACCTGTCCGACCGGCGTGACCACGCACAACAAACGCCTGCAGCGAGCGCTGGTGGTCGAGGAAAAATACCTGCGCGTCGCCAACTACGCCAACAACATGAACAAGGAGATCGACATGATTGCGCACTCCTGCGGCGTGCACCACGCGCGCGAGCTGCGGCGCGAGCACGTGCGCATCGTGCAGGCAAGCGGCCAGTCGGTGGCGTTGAACATGCTCTATCCATATCCTGAACCCAAGCCCCGAGTGCGCGCGGCATGAGGCACCTCGCCGTCGCACTTGTTGTCCTGGCCGTCGCCGCGCCGGCATTCGCGCTCTCCAACGAGGCCAGGGAGTTCATGGCGATTACCAAGGAGCTCGAGCCGGTGCAGTGCGAAAAGCGCAAGCTGCGCCGCGAGCTGGCGATGGCCCAGGTGGCGGGCGAAGAGGCGCGGGTGCGCGAGCTGCAGCAACGCTTCGCAACCCTGAACGCCGAACCGAAGACCGAGAAGCTCGAAAAGCGCCTGGGCGTCCTCTACAAGCGCATGTCGAATGGCAAGGGCGGCACCCTCGATGCCGAGGATCTGGAGCAGATCAGCGCCCAGCAGCGCCAGATGTTCTACCTCTGCCAATAGCGATCGCGGATAACCCCTGAGCACGCCGGCCGGGCTATGATATGCGCGCCTCGGTGCGGCGAGGCCGTGGAGCAACGGTCGGGACGCCGCGTCCGGGCGCGATTTCCCTGGGAGATGCAAGATGCTCCAGCTGCGGCCCAACTGCGAGTGCTGCAACCGCGACCTGCCCCCCGATTCGAGGGAGGCGCTCATCTGTTCGTTCGAATGCACGTTCTGCCGCAAATGCTCGGACACCGTGCTCGATGGCAAATGCCCGAATTGCGGCGGCGAGCTGGTCACCCGGCCGCGGCGGCCGGCGGAGAAGCTCAAGGAGTTCCCCGCCTCGACGCAACGCATCTACAAGCCGGATGGCTGCAAGCGCAAGGCCTGAATCGGGACGGGCGCAGTTTGCAAGCGGACCAGGGGGTGGAGTGAGCGGCCGGGCCACGCGCATCGACTGCGAAACGGAACCCGCGAAGCGGGACGCGGTCCGAGACAACATCGGCGATCGCTGTTCGTCCGTGAGCTTTGCATCATGAGCGTACGCAACGTCCGCAGCGACGAATGGTCCGTGTGGCGCGACCTGCGTTTCGAGGCGCTGGCCGATTCGCCCGACGCATTCGTCGAAACGCTCTCGATCGCCCGGAGCCGGCCCGAATCCTCGTGGATGGAATATGCGAGCGGCGAAGGGACGCAGGTGCGCCAGCTTCTGTTCGCCGAGGAGAACAACCTCCCGATCGGCATGGCCGCGGTCCTGCAGTCGGCCGCGCAGCGCTCGCAGGTCAACCTGGCGTCGATGTGGGTCAAGCCATCGGCGCGCGGCCGCGGCCATGGACGCGCGCTGGTCGAAGCCGCGATCGCGTGGTCCACTGCACGCGGCGCTGGAAAGCTGGTGCTGCGGGTGAGCGAAACCAGCGACGCGGCGATGCGCCTTTATACGGGCATGGGCTTCTCGGATACCGGCGAGCGCGCGCCGCTTCGTGCCGGCGCGACATTGCGTACCCAGCGCATGGAGATCCTGCTGCGCGTATGAGGCAGGTGGTGCTGGTGCGTCGGGCGATGCCTGCCGAGGTTCCGGTGCTGCTCGGGCTCGTCGAGCAATACTGGAGCTTCGAAAAGCTGCCGGGATTCGATCGCACGCAGGTTGCCACGCAGCTCAAACGGCTGCTGTCGCAAGAGCGGCTGGGCTGCGGCTGGCTTGCCGAAGTCGGCGGCGAGCCGGCCGGCTACCTGATCGCGGTGTATGTCTTCAGCCTCGAGCACCTCGGACGCACGGCGGAGATCGACGAGATGTTTGTGCTGCCCCGATTCCGTTCGCGCGGCCTTGCTTCGAAGCTGTTGCTCGAAGCCGAGCAGCGTTTCGTGGACGCGGGCTGCACCAATGTTTCGCTGCAGCTTTCGCGCGCCAACAATGCGGCGCGTGCGTTTTACCGCCGCCACGGCTATGCCGAGCGCGCGGGCTTCGAACTGCTCGACAAGACGCTGCGCAACGGCTAAAAAAGAGGCTGGCGCATATCGAAGCAGCAATTCAAGTCCCGGCCGCGTCGTTGGCGGGCAGAAGCGGGCAACGCGGAGGTTTACATGAGCCGGATACCGACGATCCAATGCAAAAGCAACGGTCCTTACCTCGTGAAGGACCTGGAGCTGCTGCGCAATGCGAATGGTGAGCGCATCACCACCGAGGCGGTCATCGCGCTGTGCCGCTGCGGCGGATCGAAGAAGAAGCCGTTCTGCGACGGCACGCACAAGACGAACGGCTTCTCCGGCGAGCGCGTCGCCGATGGCAGCGCCGACCGGCGCGAGAGCTACAAGGGGCGGCGCATCACCATCCACGACAACCGCGCGATCTGCTCGCACGCGGGCCTGTGCAGCGACAAGCTCGCGTCGGTGTTCAGGTATGGCAAGGAGCCCTGGATCGATCCGGACGGCGCCGAGGTGGAAGCGATCGTCGCGGCGGTGAACCGCTGTCCGTCCGGCGCGCTTGGCTATTCGCTGGAAGGCGCCGAAGCGAACCCCGCGGCGCGCGCACCCGCGATCACCGTGAGCAAGGACGGACCTTACGCGGTTGAGGGCGGCGTGCAGCTCGCCGATCAGCGCTGGGGCGAGGGCGCCTCGACCGAGCATTACACCCTGTGCCGCTGCGGCGCGTCGAAGAACAAGCCTTTCTGCGACGGCACGCACTGGAGCATCGGCTTCAAGGGCTGAGACCGGGCGCGATGGCGATTGCGGTCAAGCGAGTGTACGAGGCGCCTGCCGCGTCCGATGGGCAGCGCGTGCTGGTCGATCGGTTGTGGCCGCGCGGGCTGTCGAAGGCTGCCGCGAAGATCGACCACTGGCCGAGGGCGGTGTCGCCGTCGAGCGCGCTGCGCAAATGGTACGCGCACGACGCGGCCAAGTGGCCAGAGTTCAAGCGCAGGTATGCCGCGGAGCTTGCCACCGAGGCGGACGCGTTCAACGACTTGCGCGCGCGCGCGCGTCACGGCAAGGTGACGTTGCTGTTCGGCTCGAAGGAGCCGCGCCTGAACAACGCTTTTGCGCTCCGAGAAATGCTCGAGGCGCGCGCGCGCCCGCGCAGGCCCGCGGCGAAACGCGCAAGCACACCGCGCGCCCGACGGCGCGCCTGAAAGGACAAGCTTATGGCATTGCTCGCCTCGACGCTGGAAGCACCGATCGATCTGCGCTCGGACACCGTGACCCGACCCTCGCCGGGCATGCGCGAGGCGATTGCTGCGGCGCCGGTCGGCGACGACCAGTACGGAGAGGACCCGACCATGAATCTGCTGCAGGAGCACGTCGCCGTGCTCCTCGGCAAGGAGGCGGCGCTGTGGCTGCCGAGCGGCACCATGGCGAACCAGGTGGCGTTGCGGGTGCTGACGCAGCGCGGCGACGACGTGATCGTGAGCCGCGAGAGCCATGCGGTATGGCACGAGACCGGCGGCTCGGCCGCCAACGCGGGGGTGCAGTTCACCGAGGTCGGCGCACGCGGCGTGTTCAGCGTCGAGGAATTTGTCGCGGCGGTGAAGCCGCGCGGCCACGTTATCTATCCGCCGACCACGCTGGTCGAGATTGAGAACACGCACAATCGCTCCGGCGGCGTGGTGTTTCCGCAGCAGCAGGCCGAGCGCATCTGCGCCGCGGCGCGCGAGCGCGAGATCGCCACCTATCTTGATGGCGCGCGGCTGTGGAACGCGGCCGCAACAAGCGGACGCTCGGTGGCCGAGCTCGCGGCGCCATTCGATCTCGTCTCGGTGGCGCTCTCCAAGGGGCTTGGCGCGCCGGGCGGCACGTTGCTCGCGGGCGAGCGCAAGCTGATCGAAGGCGCGGTGCGCCAGCGCCGCATGCTCGGTGGCGCGATGCGCCAGACGGGTCACTACGCTGCCGCGGGCCTGTACGCGCTCGATCACAACCTCGCGCGCCTCGCCGAGGACCATGCCAATGCGCGCGAGTTTGCGACGCGCCTGGCGAAGTGCGCGCGCATTGCGCTCGACCTGGCGAGCGTGCAGTCCAATATCGTCGTGTTCCATCTCAAGGAAGGCGCGCCGGACGCCAACGCCGTGGTGGCGAAGGCGCGCGAGCAGGGCCTGCTGCTGTTCGCATTCGGACCGCGTACCCTCCGGGCGGTGACACATCTGGATGTGACGCGCGAGCAATGCGTACGCGCCGCGGCGATCCTCGCCGAGATCGTCGAGGCGCCGGCGTCGGCGCGCGTCGGCGCAGCCTGAGATGATCTACGCGGGTGGCTGCCACTGCGGCGCAGTGCGTTTCGAGGTCGAGGCGGACGCGCACCCGGTGGTCGTCGACTGCAATTGCTCGATCTGCCGCATGACCGGCTATCTGCACCTGATCGTGCCGAAGACGCGCTTTCGGCTGCTCAAGGGCGAGGACCGGCTCGCGACCTATACCTTCGGCACCGGTGTGGCGAAGCATTACTTCTGCCGCACCTGCGGCATCAAGCCGTTCTACGTTCCGCGTTCCAACCCCGATGGCTACGATGTCAACGTGCGCTGCCTCACGCCGCAGCCGGTCAAAATGACGATCGAGCCGTTCAACGGCGACAACTGGGAAGCGCACGGCGCTTCGCTTGCGCACCTGAGCCGGGAACCCAACGCGAAGAAGGGAAACCCATGATCCGCGGCAGCTGCCTCTGCGGGAACGTGCGCTACGAAATTCGCGGTCCGCTCGGTCCGATCAGCCACTGCCACTGCTCGATGTGCCGCAAGGCGCACGGCGCCGCCTTCGGCAGCTACGCGCGGGTAAAGCGCACCGACTTCGCGCTGCTTTCGGGCGAGGGCGATATCGGCGCGTTCCGGTCCTCGCCGGAGATCTCCCGCACCTTCTGCACGCGTTGCGGCACGACGCTTCAGTTCGTCTCGCACGGTCAGCCCGGGAGCTTCGCGCTCGCGGTCGGGACACTGGACGACGACCCGCTCGTTCGGCCGACGGCGCACCTCTTCGTCGCCTCGAAGGCGCCATGGTTCGAAATCACCGACGGCCTGCCGCAGCGCGCCGGCTACAAGTAATTGCACTTGGACGCTCGATGAATCGGAGGCCGCGATGAGCGGGGCATCGCGCCCGCTCGCGCTGGCGCTCGGCGGCCTGATCGCGCTCGCCGCGGGCATGGGGATCGGGCGCTTTCTTTATACGCCGATCCTGCCCTGGATGGTGGAAGCGCTCGGCCTCTCCAGGGGACAGGCGGGCCTGATCGCCTCTGCCAACTATGGTGGCTACCTCGCCGGCGCGCTCGTCGCCGCGACCCCGCTCATCGCCGGCTCGCGCCGCGCGTGGTTCCTCGGCGCGCTCGCCGCAAGCGCGCTCAGCACCGCGGCGATGGCGCTCGTCTCCTCGATCGCGGAGTTCCTGCTGCTGCGCTTCGTCGGCGGCGTGGCGAGCGCGTTCGTGCTCGTGTTCGCTTCGGCGCTGGTGCTCGAGCGCCTCGCGGGGGACGCGCGTCCCTGGCTCTCGTCGCTCTATTTCGGCGGCGTGGGCGTCGGCATCGCGTTCTCGGCGCTGATGGTCGCGGGGCTCGCCGCGCTCGGTCAGGATTGGCGCGCGCTGTGGCTCGGCGGCGGTATCGCGGCGTTTGCCGCGCTGGCGTTCGTTCCCGCGCTGGTGCCGAACCGCGCCGAGCTGCCGCTGCCTCCGGCGCCCGAGCGGGGCGCGCTCGAGCGCGCACTCGTCGCCCTGGTGATCGCCTACGGTCTGTTCGGCTTCGGCTACGTCATCACCGCGACGTTCATCATCGACATCGTGCGCGCCTCGCCCGAATCACGTGCGCTGGAAACGACGGTCTGGCTGGTGGTGGGCCTGGCCGGCATTCCTTCGGTGTGGGGCTGGACGCGCGCGGCGCAGCGCGTCGGCATCTATCGCGCTTTTGCGCTCGCTTGCTGGACGCTCGCCGCGGGCGTCGTCGCGAGCGTGCTCTGGCATACGGGCGCCGGGCTGCTGTTCGCGGGCGCGTTGCTCGGCGGCACCATCATGGGCATCACGGCGCTCGGGCTGATGGGCGCGCGGCGCCTCGCGCGGGGCGACCCGCGGCGCATGCTGGCGCTGATCACCGCGTCGTTCGGCCTCGGGCAGATCGCCGGCCCGTACTTTGCGGGCGTGATGCACGATGCAACGGGAAGTTTTCTCGCGCCCTCGCTGATCGCGGCCGGCGGCCTGATCTTCGGCGGCTTGCTGGTGCTGCGCAGCGGCGCGCGCGACTAGCCTGCCGGAACGCCAGGGCGGTCGATCCAGGCGTTCCAGAGGCGCCGTGCCGGCTCGATCAGCTCGCTGGCCGCGATGCCCACCGGGCCGGCGCCGAGCCGGACCAGCTCGTCGGCGGCGGCGCCGTGCAGATGCACCCCGAGCACGAGCGCGCTCTCGCCGGTGTAGCGCTGCGTGAGCAGCGCACCGAGAAGGCCCGAGAGCACGTCGCCCATGCCGGCGCTCGCCATGCCGGGGTTACCGGTGGTGTTGACGAAAAAATGTCCGTCGCGCGCCACGATGACGCTGCCATTGCCCTTCAGCACCACGTGCGCGTTCAGATTCTCGGCGATCTTGCGCGCGGCCGAGATCCGGTTCGCCTGCACCTCGGCGACTTTGGTCACCAGCAGCCGCGCCGCCTCTGCCGGGTGCGGCGTGAGCAGCGTATCCGCGGTGCGCCGCGCGCAGGCGCGGCGCAGGTCCTCGTTCTCGGCGATCAGGTTGAGCGCATCGGCGTCGATCACGCAGGCGATGTCGCTCGCGAGCGCCGCGCCGAGCAGCGTCTCGGCGCGCTCGCCCAGGCCGAGTCCGGGACCGACGATGAACGCGTTCACCTCGAGTCCGAGGGCCTCGTCCGGGTGGCGCAGCATCAGCTCGGGCGCGCCGAAGTCGATCCCGGGCGCCTCGGCATCGAGCAGCCCGACGTAGACGCGTCCCGCACCGAGCTTGAGTGCGGCGCGCCCGGCGAGCAGCGCGGCGCCGGTCATGCCGGCCGCGCCGCCGAGAATCGCGAGCGAACCGGCCATACCTTTGTGGAAGTGGCGCGGGCGCGGCTTGAGGATTTCCCGGAACAGCTCCGGTCCGGCGAGCCAGCCTTGTGGCGCATGCAGGGCACGCGCATCAAGGCCGAGCTCGGCGACGCGCACCACGCCGCAATGGTCGGGCCCGTCCAGAGTGAGCAGTCCGGGCTTGAGCGCGATGAACGTGAGGGTATGGGTCGCGCGCACGGCGTACTCGAGACGCCGGCCGGTGTCGGATTCGATGCCGCTCGGAATGTCGAGCGCCAGCACCGGGCAGCGCTGCGCGTTGGCATACTCGATCAGGCTCGCGTACTCGGCCTGCGGCGAGCGCGCCAGGCCAATGCCGAACAGGCCGTCGACCAGGAGCGCCCAGTGCGTGCCCTCGGGCGGTTCGGCGTGCACTTCGCCGCCGCCTTCGCGCCACTTGGCGTGCGCGCGCGCGGCATCCGGCGGCAGCTGCGCCGGATCGGCCGGCGAGACCACGCAAACGCGGAAGAACTTCGACCTCAGGTTCGCGGCGAGCTCGTAGGCATCGCCGCCGTTGTTGCCCGGCCCGGCGAGCACCAGCACGTCCTTGCCGCCCTCGGGCAGGAGCGTCGCGGCGAGCTCGGCGGCGGCAGCGCCGGCGCGCACCATGAGCGCGTCGCTTCCCGCCGCCTGCTCGATCTTGCGGATATCGGCCGTGAGATAGATCGGCTCGGACATGGGATCGGATCAGACTCGAAATTCGCCGGACGTAGTCTCCGACCCCATTGTAGAGGGGCCGGGGCCCGATTTCACTTCTTGGTGGCGCCGAGCACCGCGTCGGGCAGCCAGGTGGCGATCTGGGGAAACGCGGAGACCACCAGGATCGCGAGCAGCATCATGATGAAGAACGGGATCGCGGCGCGCGCGACGTAGTTCGCCTCGCGCTTGGCCATCGTCTGCAGCACGAACAGGTTGAAGCCCACCGGCGGCGTGATCTGCGCAATCTCGACCAGCAGCACGATGAAGATGCCGAACCAGATCAAGTCGAAGCCCGCCGCATCGATCATCGGCAGAACGATCGAGGTGGTCAGCACGATCATCGAGATGCCGTCGATCGCCATGCCGAGCAGCAGGTAGATGATCGCCAGCACCATGATCAGGGCGTAGGGGCTGAACTGTGCCGCCGACACCCACTCGGCGAGCGCGCGCGGAATGCCGGTGAACGCCATGCACGCGCTCAGCATCGAGGCGCCGGCGAGGATGAACAGGATCATGCACGACAGGCGCGTCGCGCCCATCAGGCTGGTGGCGAAGCTCGCGCGCGTGAGCGAGCCGCTCCACCACGCGATCGCGAGGGCGCCGAGCACGCCGAAGGCGGCCGCCTCGGTCGCGGTGGCCACGCCGGTGAACATCACGCCCATGACGAAACCGATCAGCACCAGGCACGGAATGAGGTTCCTCGCGCGACGCACGCGCTCGCCGAAGCTCATCGGCTCGACGGCGGTGGGCGTCTTGCCCGGATTGAGCAGCGCCCAGACGATGATGTAGCCCGAGAACAGCGACACCAGCAGCACGCCCGGAAAAACGCCTGCGAGAAACATCTTCAGGATCGACACTTCGGCGGCCACCGCGTAGACGATCATGATGATCGAGGGCGGGATCAAGAGGCCGAGCGTGCCCGCGCCGCACAGCGAGCCGAGCGACGTGCGCTCGTCGTAGCCGCGCTTGGAGAGCTCGGGCAGTGCCACTTTTCCGATGGTGGCGCAGGTCGCGGCCGACGAGCCGCACACCGCGGCGAAGATGGCGCAGCCGAAGATGTTGACGTGCATCAGGCGCCCGGGCAGCCAGCCGAGCCAGGGCGACAGGCCCTTGAACATTTCCTCGGAGAGCCGGGTGCGGAACAGGATCTCGCCCATCCACACGAACATCGGCAGCGCGGCGAGCGTCCACGAGGCGCTCGAGCCCCAGTACGACTGGAACAGGTTGACCTCAGGCGGGCTGGTGGTGAAGAACTGCAGCCCGAACCAGGCCACCACGCTCATCGCCATGGCGATCCACAGGCCGCCGGCAAGCAGCACCAGCAGCAACACGAACAGGATGATGGCGACCGTGATGGTGGTCATTAGGGCGCTTCGTTTGCGTCGACGCCGCTGCGGTGCAGCGCCTCGGCGCGCCGGTACGCGGGCGTGCCACCGGTGATCAGCACGACGAACTCGTCGAGCACCGCGACGAAGAAGATCAGCGCGCCGAGCACGAAGCTCATCTGCGGGATCCAGATCGGGATCTGGATCAGGCCCTGCGCAATCTCGTTGAACTTCCAGCTTTCGTAGACGAAATTGGCCGCCGCCCAGAGGATATAGCCGACCACCAGCACCGCGGCGCCCAGCGCAATCATCTCCGCACGGCGCCGGCCGGCGGGCGGCAGGCGGTCGATCAGCAGGCCGACACGCACCAGCTCGCCATGGCGGAAGGTGTAGCCGAGCGCGAGAAACGCGCTCGCCGCGCACAGCCACGCCACGATGTCGTCGGCGCCGCGAAACAGCAGCCCGACTTCGCGCATGCCCGCCTGCAGCAGCATCACCACGGCAATGCTCGAGAGGCAGATCGCGGCGAGCACGCCGCTCGCGACGTAAAGGAAGTCTAGCGTCCGCCTCACGGAGCGGGCGTCAGTGGGGCAAGGGGGGTGCGGAGGCCGCTTGCGGCCGACCCCCGCGTCCCGCCTTTACTTGCGATACGCCTTGATGATCGCCTCGCCGTCGGCGCCGGCGGTCTTCTTCCACTCCTCGAGCATCTGGTCGCCCACCTTCATGTAGGCGGCCTTCATCGCGGCGTCGGGCTGGATGAAGTTCATGCCGTTCTTGATCAGCAGGTCGTTGGCTTCCTTCTCGCGCACCTTGGACATCGCCCAGCCTCTTGGCTCAGCCCCGTTGGCCGCATCGACGAGCGCCTTCTGCTGCGCCGCAGGCAGGCGCGCGAAGGCGCGCTGGTTCACCACGATCACGTTCTTCGGATGGAATGCGGCCGTGTCGTAGTAGTTCTTGACGAACTCCCAGGCCTTGGTCGAAGTGCCCGTGGCCGACGAGGTGATCATCGCCTGGACCGCGCCAGTGGCGAACATCTGCGGGATCTCGGGCACCTGGATTACCGTCGGGCTCGCGCCGAGCAGCTCGGCCAGCCGCGCGGTCATCGGCGAGTAGGTGCGGAACTTGGTGCCCTTCAGGTCATCGACCGATTTGAGCGGCTCCTTGGTGTAGATGCCCTGGCCGGGCCAGGGCACCGAGTACAGCAACTTCAGGCCGCGCGCCTGGAGCTTCTTCTCGAGCGTCGGCTTCTGCGCATCGTAGAACTTCTGCGCCGCATCGTAGCCGGCGGCGACAAACGGAATGTTGTCCGCGGCGAACACCGGATCCTCGTTGCTGTACTGGCCGAGCAGGAACTCGGCGATGTTCACCTGTCCGGTCGAGACCGCGCGCAGGATGTCCGGGTGCTTGATGAGCGAGCCGGCCGTGTGCACCTTGAGCTCGAGCGCGCCGTTGGTCGCCTTCTTCACTTCCTCGGCGAAGATCACGACGTTGCGGGTATGAAACTCGTTGTCGCTGTAGGGCGTGGGCATGTCCCACGTGGTCTGTGCTTGCGCGGCGCCGGCGCCCAGCCCGAAGGCGGCGAGAACGGCGGCGGCAATGAAAGTCCTGCGTGCGTTCATGGGTGTCTCCTCAGGATTGCTTTGTTATCCGGACGCGGGCACGAAAGCCCGCACGGCAACGCACATCTTCGTCTACGCACATTGCCGCGTCAACCCAAGGCCGCGAGCACCTCTTCGGCGAGCGCGAGGCTCGCGGTGAGCCCGGGCGACTCGATGCCGAACAGATGCACGAGCCCCGAAACGCCGTGCTCGCGCCGGCCCTGCACCACGAAATCGGGCGCCGGCTCGCCCGGCCCGGCGGTCTTCGGGCGGATGCCGGCGTAGCCCGGTGCGAGCGCGCCATCGGGCAGCCCCGGCCAGTAGCGCCGGATCGCGGCGTAGAAGCGATCGGCGCGCTTCGGATCGACGTCGTAGTCGATCCGGTCGACCCACTCCACGTCCGGACCGAAGCGTGCCTGGCCGCCGAGATCGACCGTGACGTGCACGCCCAGCCCGCCCGGCTCGGGCACCGGGTAGACCAGGCGCGAGAACGGCGATTTTCGGGTGAGCGAGTAGTAGTTTCCCTTCGCATAGAGTTCGCGCGGCGCGAACTTCTCCGCGTAGCCCTCGAAGCGCCGCGCAACGCTCGGCGCGGTGAGCCCGGCGCTGTTGACCACGCAGCGCGCGGCGAGCTGCATCGGCTCGGCGCCGCCCACCTCGAGCTCGATCGCACCGTCGCGGATGCGGGCGCGCTCGAGCGGGCTTTGCAGCGCAAGCATCGCGCCCGCGGCCTCGGCGTCGCCCAGGTAGGCGAGCATCAGCGCGTGGCTGTCGATCATGCCGGTCGACGGCGAATACAGCGCCGCGACACAGCGAAGCTCGGGCTCGAGCGCGAGCGCCTGCTCGCGCGTGAACCACACCACGTCGGTGACGCCGTTGGCGTGCGCCTTCGCCTGGATGGCTTCGAGCTCCGGGATCTGCGCCTCATCGGTGGCCACGATGAGCTTGCCGCAGCGCACGTGCGGCACGCCGTGGGCCACGCAATACGCGTACAGCAGCGCCTTGCCGCGCACACAGGCGCGCGCCTTGAGCGAGTCCTTCGGATAATAGATGCCGGCGTGGATGACTTCCGAGTTGCGCGAGCTGGTGTGCGTGCCGATCGCGTCCTCGGCTTCCAGGATCACCACCTCGCGCCCGGCAAGCGAAAGTGCTCGAGCCACCGCCAACCCCACCACGCCCGCGCCGATCACGACGCATTCGACGCTGTCCATGCCGTGCCCGATCTTCCGTGTAGCAAGTGCCCGAGGGCGGGCAGCGAGTATAGCAAGCGAACCTGCGGCCGGCATTGCGCGCAGCCTCGCATCGTTCGCTCTAGAATATTTGCTCCGCGCAGCGCGCGCGCCGGCGGTTGTCATAGCCGCTTCGCAGGCTAAAGGAGGGAACATCTCGTGGTAACGCCGACCCCGGAGTGTGGGCGCCCCTGATGCGCAGCGACGTCGTCGTTCTCGGCGCGGGCATTGTCGGCATCTGCACCGCGCTGCACCTGCAAAAGCGCGCGCGCACGGTGACGCTCGTCGATCGTCGCGGCGCGGCCGCAGAGACCTCTTTCGGCAACGCGGGCCTGATCCAGCGCGAGGGCGTGTTTCCCTACGGCTTTCCGCACGACTTCGGCGCGCTGCTGCGCTACGGGCTGAATCGCACCATCGATGCCTACTACCACCCTTCCGCGCTGCCGCGGATCGCGCCGTTCCTGTGGCGGTATTGGCACTACTCTCGCCCGGCGCGCCACGCCGAGGTAGCGCGGCGCTATGCGAAGCTGATCGAGCACTGCGTGTCCGAGCACGACGCGCTCGCGAAGGAGGCCGGCGCCGACGGTTTCTTTCGCCGCACCGGCTGGATGAAGCTGTTCCGCACCGCGCGCGAGCGCGACCGGCGCTTTGCCGAGGCCGAGCGCTGGCACCGCGAGTTCGGGCTCAACTATCGCGCGCTCGATCGCACGGCGATCCAGGAACTGGAGCCGCACCTTGCGCCGGTGCTCTCGGGCGCGCTGCACTGGACGGACCCGACCAGTGTCGACGATCCGCAGGGCCTCGCCCGAGCCTATCTGAAACGCTTTCAGGATCTAGGCGGCAAGTTCGTCCAGGGCAATGCGACGGGGCTTGAAGCCCAAGGAAACGGCTGGCGCCTGCGCACGGCGCAGGGCGTGCAGGAAGCGGGCGCGGCGGTCGTGGCGCTCGGCCCGTGGGCGGACGTACTCACGCGTGCGCTCGGCTACGACCTGCCGCTCGCGGTGAAGCGCGGCTATCACATGCACTACCGCGCCGCGGGCGAGGCGAAGCTCAACCATCCCATGCTCGACACCGAGCGCGGCTATTTCCTCGCGCCGATGCGCCAAGGCATCCGGCTCACCACCGGGGCCGAGTTCGCGTTGCGCGACGCCATCCGCACGCCGGTACAGCTCGGCCGCGCCGAGCCGATCGCGCGCGACCTGTTTCCGCTTGCCGAGCGGCTCGACACCGAGGCCTGGATGGGTTCGCGCCCCTGCACGCCGGACATGCTGCCGGTGATCGGCAAGGCGCCGCGCCATGCCAACCTGTGGTTCGCGTTCGGCCACGCGCACCACGGTCTGACCCTCGGCCCGGTGACCGGGCGAATGATCGCCGAGATGATCGTCGGCGAGAAGCCGTTCATCGACCCGGCGCCGTACTCGGCCGAGCGCTTCGGCCGCAACTAGGTCAGCGACAACGCAGCGATGGGCAAATCCGCCTCACGCGAGCAGTGGCAGTTCTGGATCGATCGCGGCGGCACCTTCACCGATGTCGTCGCGCTCAAGCCCGACGGCACGCTCGCCACGCACAAGCTGCTCTCGGAAAACCCGGGGCGCTACGACGACGCGGCGCTCGCCGGCATCCGCGCGCTCCTGGGGCTCGCGTCGCGCGAGGTCATCCCCGCGGAAAGGATCGGGGCCGTGAAGATGGGCACCACCGTCGCCACCAACGCGCTGCTCGAGCGCAAGGGCGAGCGCACGGTGCTGTTCATCACGCGCGGGTTTCGCGACGCGCTGCGCATCGCCTACCAGAACCGGCCGCGGCTGTTCGACCGGCACATCGTTCTGCCGGAGATGCTCTATTCGAAGGTGGTCGAGGTCGACGAGCGCGTCGGCGCGCATGGCGCAGTGCTCACGGCGCTCGACGAGGCGAGGGCGCGTGCCGATCTCGCGGCGGCCTTTGCCGAGGGCTTCCGCTCGATCGCGATCGTGTTCATGCATGGCTACCGCTACCCGGAGCATGAGGCGCGCGTTGCATTGCTCGCGCGCGAGCTGGGCTTCACCCAGGTCTCGGTCTCGCACGAGGTCAGCCCCCTGATGAAGCTCGTCGGCCGCGGCGACACCACGGTCGTCGATGCCTATCTGTCGCCGATCCTGCGGCGCTACGTCGAGCGCGTCGGCTCGGAGCTGGGCGACGCGCGGCTGCTGTTCATGCAGTCGAACGGCGGCCTGACCGACGCGCACCGCTTCCAGGGCAAGGATTCGATCCTGTCGGGCCCGGCGGGCGGCATCGTCGGCGCGGTGCGCACCTCGCTTGCCGCGGGCTTCGATCGCATCATCGGCTTCGACATGGGCGGCACCTCGACCGACGTGTCGCATTACGCGGGCGAGTTCGAGCGCGAGTTCGACACGAAAGTGGCGGGCGTGCGCATGCGCGCGCCGATGATGAGCATCCACACCGTCGCAGCGGGCGGCGGCAGCATTCTGTTCTTCGACGGCGCACGCTACCGCGTCGGGCCGGATTCGGCCGGCGCCAATCCCGGACCGGCGAGCTACCGGCGCGGCGGCCCGCTCGCGGTGACCGATGCCAACGTCATGCTCGGCAAGATCCACCCGGAGTATTTTCCTCACGTGTTCGGCTCGCAGGGCGATGCGCCGCTCGACGCAGACATCGTGCGCGACAAGTTCGCTGCACTGGCCGAGGAGATCCGCGCGGCCAGCGGCGATGCGCGCAAGCCCGAGGAGGTCGCCGAGGGCTTCGTGCAGATCGCGGTGGGCAACATGGCGAACGCGATCAAGCACATCTCGGTGCAGCGCGGCCATGACGTCACCGCGTACACCCTGTGCTGCTTCGGCGGCGCGGCGGGCCAGCACGCGTGCATGGTGGCCGACGCGCTGGCCATGAAGCGCGTCTTTATCCATCCGCTCGCCGGAGTACTCTCGGCCTACGGCATGGGCCTCGCCGACCAGAGCGCCATGCGCGAGAAAGCGGTCGAGGTGCGCCTCGAGGAAGCGAACCGCTGCCTGCTGGAGGATGAGCTCGAGGCGCTGGCGATTGCGGCGCGTGGTGAGCTCGTCGCGCAGGGCGTGGGCGCCGACGAGGTGCAGGTGCTGCGCCGCGTGCACCTCAAGTACGAAGGCACCGATACGGCGCTGGTGATTGCCGCGGGCACGGTCGAGGCGATGCGCGCGCGGTTCGAGGCCGCCTACCGCAAGCAGTTCTCTTTCCTCATGCCGGGCAAGGCGCTGATCGTCGAGGCGGTTTCGGTCGAAGCGGTGGCGGGGGGCGAGGCGCCGCCGGAGAGCGTGCCGCGCGGGTCCGGTCCGCTGGACGTCACGGCGGCCAAGGGTCCCGAGCCGGCGCAGACGGTGCGCATGTTCAGCGGCGGCGCCTGGCACGTGACGCCGCTTTTCCGGCGCGAGGCGCTGGCGCCCGGGCATTTGATCGACGGGCCGGCCGTGATCGCGGAAGCAACCGCCACCACCGTGGTCGAGCCCGGCTGGCGCGCGAGCGTCACGCCGCTCGATCACCTGGTGCTCGAGCGCGTCGTGCCGCGCCCCAAGCGCGTGGCGCTGGGCACCGAAGCCGACCCGGTGATGCTCGAGCTCTTCAACAACATGTTCATGTCGATCGCCGAGCAGATGGGCCTGCGGCTGCAGAACACCGCCTATTCGGTGAACATCAAGGAGCGGCTGGATTTCTCCTGCGCGCTGTTCGACGCCGAGGGCAACCTGATCGCCAACGCGCCGCATATGCCGGTGCACCTGGGCTCGATGGGCGAGTCGATCAAGACGGTGATCCGCGAGAACGCCGGGCGCATCCGGCCCGGCAACGTCTACGTGCTGAACGCGCCTTACAACGGTGGCACGCACCTGCCGGACATCACCGTCATCACCCCGGTGTTCGACACCACGGGCAGGGAGATTCTGTTCTACGTCGGCTCGCGCGGGCATCACGCCGACGTCGGCGGCACCACGCCCGGGTCGATGCCGCCCGACTCGAAGACCGTGGACGAGGAAGGGGTGCTGATCGACAACTTCCTGATGGTCGAGGAGGGACACTGGCACGAGGAGGCGACGGTCAAGCTCTTGTCGTCGGGCCGCTACCCGGCGCGCAACGTGCAGCAGAACATCGCTGATCTGCGCGCGCAGATCGCGGCCAATGAGAAAGGCGTGCAGGCGCTGCGCGAAATGGTGACGCATTTCGGCTTGGACGTGGTGCGCGCGTACATGGCGCACGTGCAGGACAACGCCGAGGCTTCCGTGCGCCGCGTGATCGGCGTTCTCAAGGACGGTGAGTTCACCTATCCGCTCGACAACGGCGCACGCATCCGCGTGAAGATCCGCATCGGCGCGGACAAGCGCAGTGCGACGATCGATTTCACCGGCACCTCGGCGCAGTTGCCGAGCAATTTCAACGCGCCCTCCGCGGTGTGCATGGCCGCAGTGCTGTACGTGTTTCGTACGCTGGTGGAGGACGAGATTCCGTTGAACGCGGGCTGCCTGAAGCCGCTCGAGGTGATCATTCCCGAGGGCTGCATGCTGCGCCCGGCTTATCCGGCGGCCGTGGTGGCGGGCAACGTCGAGACCTCCCAGTGCATCACCGACGCGCTCTACGGTGCGCTCGGCGTGCTCGCCGCGTCCCAGGGAACCATGAACAATTTCACGTTCGGCAACGCGCGCTACCAGTACTACGAGACGATCTCCGGCGGCTCCGGGGCCGGACCGGACTTCGACGGCACCGACGTGGTGCAGACGCACATGACCAACTCGCGCCTCACCGATCCCGAGGTGCTCGAGTGGCGCTTTCCGGTCCTGCTCGAAAGCTTCGAGATCCGCCACGGCTCGGGCGGTCCAGGTCGCCATCGTGG
>JBFKUL010000030.1:0-17150 GCA_041635755.1 Burkholderiales bacterium
AGAATGCCGACGCCGAAGCCCTGCAGGAACATCGGCCAGAACACGTCTTCGGCGCGTACGTTGATGTCGAGGCTCGCCAGTTGCCAGCCGGCGAGCGCCTGCAGCAGGAATCCGAGCGTGATGGTGAGACGCGGATCGAGCCGGCTGGCGACGATCATCAAAAAGAATGCCAGCAACGTGCCCATGCCGCGCGCGCCGAGCACGAAGCCGATGACCGAGTCCGGGTAGCCGCTGACGCCCTGGAGCATTGGCGGCAGCAGCGTCATCGGCGTGAAGTTGAGCATGCCGAAGACGAACACCAGGATCACGCCGACGCTGAAGTTGCGGTCGCGCAGGAGCGCCGGATCGAGAAACGGTCGCTTCGCCGTGAGCGTATGCGCGATGAACACGTACAGTGCGAGCGCCGCCACTGCGCCGTAGGCGAGGATCTCGCCCGAGGCGAACCAGTCCGCGCGCTCGCCGCGGTCGAGCGCGAGCTGCAGTGTGGCGAGCGAGACCGAGAGCGCGAGAAAGCCGGTCCAGTCCAGGCGCACCCGCGCAGGCAATTCGCGGTCGCGGATGAACAGCCACACGCCGAGCAGCGCGACCGCGCTGAACGGCAGAATCATGTAGAACACCCAACGCCAGTTGTAGGCCTCGCTCAGGTAGCCCCCCGCCACGGGGCCGACGATAGGACCGAGCACCGCACCCATACCGAAGATGGCGAACATGGCGCCATGCTGGCGCCTCGGGTAGATCGCGACCAGGATCGCCTGCGACACCGGCACCAGCGGCGCGCCGAAGCCGCCCTGCAGGGCGCGGGCGATCACCAGCGTCTCGAGTGAGTCGGCCAGCCCGCAGGCAAGCGACGCCGCGGCGAACGCGAGCACGCAATACATGCACACGTTGCGCCAGCCAAAGCGCGACACCAGCCAGCCCGCCGTCGGCGTCATGACCGCGGTCGCCACGATGTTCGAGGTGAGCACCCAGGCAATCTGGTCCGGACTCGCCGAGAGTGCGCCCTGCATCTGCGGCAGCGAGACGTTGGCGATGGTCACCGTCATCGCGTAGAGAAACGTCACTGCGGTGCAAGTGCCGAGGACCAGCGCCCGGCGCAGCGCGACGCCGGGACTCTCGTCGTCGGGCTCAGGCAGGGCGAAGCGACTCGGCGTCGCTGGTCCGCTCATGGGAGTGCCTTGCTTATAGTGTGCTAGGCAACTATTATAAGCTCATGTTCCAAGAGGACTTGTCACGCAACTTCGGCTTTCTGGTCAACGACGTGGCGCGACTGCTGCGGGTGACCTACGACCGGAGGGTCAAGTCGCTCGGCCTGACGCGCTCGCAGTGGTGGGTGCTGACGCACCTGTTTCGTGCCAACGGGGTGACGCAGTCCGAGCTCGCCGAGATGCTCGAGATCGAGAAGCCGACGCTCGGCCGGCTGCTGGACCGGCTCGAAGCGAAGGGCTGGGTGCGGCGCGAGCACGATGCGCACGACCGGCGCGCCTGGCGCGTGCACCTGACCGAAGCGGTCGAGCCGGCGCTACACACCATGCGCGATGTTGCCGCCGATCTGCGGCGAGACGCCCTCGCAGGCCTGCCCGCCGAAGAGCGCGAGCGCTTCGTCGATATCCTGCTCGCGATCAAGGCGAACCTGCAGCGCCTCGAGCCCGGCGGCGTGCGCAACGGCACGCGCCGAAGGAGCGCCTGACATGGCCGGCGCATCGCTCGGCACGATTCTAGGCGGACTCGGGCGGCGACTGCTTCGCCTGCTGCTGCTCGTGCTGGTGCCGCTCGTCATCGTCGTTGCGGGCCTGCTTTGGTACGCCCAGGGCGGGCGTCTCGCCGAAACCGACAATGCCTATGTCAAGGCGCACATCATCGCTGTCACGACCGAGGTCTCGGGCCGTGTCATCGAGGTCGGGGTCAAGGATCAGCAGCCGGTGGCGCAAGGCGCGATGCTGTTTCGCATTGACCCGGCGCCCTTCCGCGTCGAAATCGAGCGCGCCGAGGCGCAAATGGCGGTGGTGCGTACGGAGATCGAGGCGCTGCGTGCCGAATACCGCGTGGCGCTCGCCGAGGGGCTCGAAGCCGAGGCGCGCATTGCGTTCCTCGCGCGTCAGCTCGAGCGCCAGGCTCGCCTCAAGGAAAAAGGCATGATCCGCGAGGAGCTCTACGACGAGGCGCGACTCAACCTCGAGGCTGCGAAACAGCGGCTGGAGGCGATTCGCGAGCAGGCCGCGCGGGTACGGGCAAGCCTCGGAGGCGACCCGCAGCGACCGGCGGAGTCGCACCCGCGATATCTGCAGGCACGCGCCGCGCGCGAGGCGGCGCGCCTCGACCTCGCGCGCTCGGTCGTCGCGGCGGCGTCGGCAGGCGTGATCAGCAACATGCGGCTGCAGGCGGGCGAGTTCGTCACGCGCGGCACGCCGGTGTTCAGCCTGGTCGAGGACGGGCCGGTGTGGATCGAGGCGAATTTCAAGGAGACCCAGCTCGCCAACTTGCGCGAGGGACAGCGTGCGAGTGTGATCGCCGACGCCTATCCCGGGCGCAGCTGGAACGCCATCGTCAAGGCCATCGCACCCGCCACCGGCGCCGAGTTCGCCCTCCTGCCGCCGCAAAACGCGACCGGCAACTGGGTCAAGATCGTGCAGCGCGTGCCGGTGCATCTCGCGCTCGAGGCGCAGTCCGACGGACCGCCATTGCGCGCTGGAATGACCGTGACGGTGAACGTGGACACGGGCCGCGAGCGCGGCCTGCCGCGGCCGCTGCGCCTGCTGGTGGAGAAAATGCAGTGAAGATCACCCGCGTCGAGGCGATTCCGCTCGCGATTCCGTTCAGCTATGGCGGCGATGCGATGAACCTGGGCACCGGCGCGTCCTGGAAGAAGCTCGACTTCTGTCTGGTACGCGTCGAAACCGAAGCCGGACTCGTAGGCTGGGGCGAAGCGTTCTCCTACACCTGCCGCAATGCCACCACGGCCGCGGTGACCGACATGATCGCGCCGATCGCGCTTGGCCACGACGCGCGCGACATCGCCGGTCTCACCGCCCGGATTCAGAAGCAGCTGCACATTTTCGGACGCTTCGGCATCACGGCCTTTGCGCTTTCAGGCCTGGACATCGCGCTGTGGGACCTCGCCGCCAAGGCTGCAGGGGTGCCGCTTCACCGCCTGCTGGGCGGCGCGCGGCGCGACAGGATCGCCTGCTACGCAAGCCTGTTGCGCTACGCCAGGCCGCAGCTCGTGGCCAAGCACTGCGAGCAGGCGCTCGGCGAAGGGCACGCGGTTATCAAGTTGCATGAGATCGCCGACGATGCAATCGCCGCGGCGCGCAGCGCGATCGGGCCGGCGACACCGTTGCTGCTCGACGTCAACTGCGAATGGCGGCCGCTGGAGGCGATTGCGGCCGGACGGCGGCTGCGCGCGCTCGAGCTCGGCTGGTTCGAGGAGCCGGTGTTCCCGCCCGAGGACTTTCGCGCGCTGCGCGAGGTGGGCGAAGCCTGCGGCATTCCGATTGCCTCGGGCGAGAACCTGTGCTTTGCCACGCAGTTCGAGGCGATGCTCGCGGCGCGCGCGGTGCAGATCGCTCAGCCTTCGGTCACCAAGGTCGGCGGCGTCACCGAGTTCATGAAAGTCATGGCGCTCGCGGACGCGCACAACGTGCGCCTTGCGCCGCACTCGCCGTACTTCGGCCCCGGGGCGCTGGCGACGCTGCACCTCATCGCTGCCTATGGCCAGGACGCCTGGTTCGAGTACTTCTGGCTGCAGCCCGAAGCGAAGCTCTACGGCAGCCTGCTCGACCCGGTGAAGGGAATGCTCGCCGTACCCGCCGCGCCAGGCCTCGGCGCCGACCCGGATCCGGAAGTGCTGCGACGCTACCGCGCGGCGTAGGGCGCCCCGTCTCGGACCTAGTCGGCTTCGTCGATCCAGGTCGCTTGGATCGCTTCCAGAATCTTCTCGCCGCAGCGCTTGGGATCGTCGTCGAAGCCCTCGAGCTGCATGACCCATTGATAGAGGTCGACGAAGTTCACCGTACTGGGATCGGTGTCGGGGAACTTCTCGAGCAGCGCGATGGCGATGTCCTGCGTGTCGGTCCACTTCATGTCCGCGCCCCCCTCACTCGCGCGCGTAGTTGATCGTGTACTTCGGAATCTCGACCACCAGATTCTCGCCGCGTACCTTCGCCTGGCACGACAGACGCGAGTGGGCCTCGAGGCCCCAGGCCTTGTCGAGCATGTCCTCCTCCTTCTCCTCGGACTCCTCCAGCGAGTCGAACCCCTCCCTGACAATCACGTGACAGGTCGTGCAAGCGCAGGATTTCTCGCAGGCGTGCTCGATGTCGATGTCGTTCGCGAGCAGCGTGTCGAGAATCGAGACCCCCTCCTTGGCGTCGATCTCGGCGCCTTGCGGGCACAGATCGGCATGCGGCAGGACCTTGAGCTTGGGCACGACCATCAAACGTCGAAGTTCGCGATCTGCCTGCCGGCGAGCGCGCGCCGCACGCTCGCATCCATGCGCCGCGCGGCGAAGTCCTCGGTTGCGTGATTGAGCGCGTCTACCGCGGCCTTGATGGCGCGGTGGTCCTTCTTGCCGAGGAGCGCCTCGAGCGCGACCAGGCTGCGGTCGATCTCGGCGCGCTCCGTTTCGTCGATCAGCGCACCGTCCGCTTCGAGCGCCGCGCGGACCGCGGCGACCAGTCGCTGCCCTTCGACGCGATGCTCCGCGAGCGCGCGCGCCTGCATGTCTTCGCGCGCATGCTGGTAGGAATCCTTGAGCATGCGCTCGATCTCGCCGTCCGACAGGCCGTAGGAGGGCTTCACGCTCACCGAGGCTTCCGCGCCGGTGGTCTTCTCCTGTGCGTGCACGGAAAGCAGGCCGTCCGCATCGACCTGAAACGTGACGCGCACGCGCGCCGCGCCCGCGGTCATCGGCGGAATTCCCTTCAGCTCGAAGCGTGCGAGCGAACGGCAATCCGTGACCAGTTCGCGCTCGCCCTGCACGACGTGAAAGTTCATGCCCGCCTGACCCTCCTTAAAGGTGGTGAACTCCTGCGCCCGAGCCACCGGGATGGTCGAGTTGCGCGGGATGATGCGCTCGACCAGGCCGCCCATCGTCTCGATGCCGAGCGAAAGCGGAATCACGTCGAGCAGCAGCCAGTCTTCACCCTGCGGCTTGTTGCCCGCGAGCACGTTCGCCTGCATGGCCGCGCCAAGCGCTACCACCTTGTCCGGATCGAGATTGTTGAGCGGGTCGCGCTGAAACAGCTCGCCCACCGCGCGCTGGATCTGCGGCATGCGCGTTGCGCCACCGACCATGACCACGCCCTTGATGTCGGCGACCGATAGGCCGGCATCGCGCAGCGCCTTGCGCGCCGGGCCGAGCGTCTTCTGCACCAGCGTATGCGTGATGCGGCAGAAGGTCTCCGTATCGAGCGTCAGGTCGACAAGCTCGCCGCTGGAAAGCCGTACCGTGATGCGTGCCTCGTCGTGATAGGTCAGGTGCTCCTTTGCCTCGCACGACTTGACGAGTAGCAGCCGCATGTCGCGCGCCGAAAGCGGCGCGAGCTTCGCCTCCTCGACAACCCAGCAAAACACGCGCTGGTCGAAATCATCGCCGCCGAGCGCGGCATCGCCGCTCGTCGAGACCACCTCGAACACACCCTTCGAGAGCCTCAAGATCGAAATGTCGAATGTTCCGCCGCCAAGGTCGTACACCGCGTACACGCCTTCCGAGGCGTTCTCCAAGCCGTAGGCGATTGCGGCGGCGGTCGGCTCGTTCAGCAGCCGCAGGACGTTCAGCCCGGCGAGCTTGCCCGCGTCGCGCGTGGCCTGGCGCTGCGCATCGTCGAAGTAGGCCGGCACCGTGATGACCGCGCCCGCCAGCTCGCCGCCCAGACTGGCCTCAGCGCGCACCCGCAGCTTGGAGAGAATCGCGGCGGACACCTCGACCGGGCTCTTGATCCCGGCGCAGGTACGAAGCTGCACCATGCCCGGCGCGTCGAGAAAATCGTACGGCGCACTTTCGGCGTGGGCGACGTCCTTCAGACCGCGCCCCATGAAGCGCTTCGCCGAGACGATGGTGTTCTTCGGATCATCGGCCTGCTTCGCCTGCGCCGCGTAGCCGACGTCGATGCGCCCGTCCGGGAAGTAGCGCACGATCGAGGGCAAGAGGGCGCGGCCGCGTTCGTCGGCGAGCACCGAGGCGACGCCATTGCGCACCGTGGCAACGAGCGAATTCGTGGTTCCGAGGTCGATGCCTACCGCGAGCCGATGCTCGTGGGGTGCGGCCGACATGCCGGGCTCGGCGATCTGCAGGAGCGCCATGCCTCTACCCTACGCCTCGATCGCCTCGTGCGCGGCGTCGATCTCCGCGCCGAGCTTTTCCAGAAACATGAGCTTTCGCACCGAATCCGCCGCAGCGCGGTAGTCGCGCCCGCCATCGAGCTGCCGCGCGAGCTCCTCCTCGAGCGCGCGGTGTGCATTGTCGAGGTTGTTGCGCAGCACCTCGAGCGCGGCGGCATCCTTGGCCTTCAGCGCCGCCTCGAGCGCCTCGCGCAGCTCCATCTGCTGCATCAGGAACTGCGGCGGCATCTTGGTGTTGGTCTCGAAGGCGACGTCGACGCCGTTCAGCTCGAGCAGGTATCTCGCGCGAGCGACAGGATTCTTCAGCGTGCGATAGGCTTCGTTCACGCGAGTGGTCCACTGCATCGAGGCCCGGCGCTCGGCCTCGCCCGCGTGCGCGAAGCGATCCGGGTGCACGCGCGCCTGGATCTCGCGGTACGCTTGCTCGAGCCGATCCTGCTCGACCGCGAACCCCGGCGACAGGCCGAAGAGCTCGAAATGGTTCTGCTTGAAGTCTTCCATCACCATGAACAAGAAGGGGGCTTGCGCCCCCTCTACCGGTTTATCGCCGTTGCAGCCAACCACCACGCGCCTTCGCCGGCGCATTCCGCCGGTCGACCGGCCGCGCGGGGTTGCTGCACTTTCCGCGCCCGATGAGCGGCGCGCAGCGGCCGCTCCATCGAGGCGCAATTCACGCGGCGCTGCCGCGTGCAATCAAACGTTGAACGACTCCCCGCAACCGCATTCGTCCTTCACGTTGGGGTTCTTGAACTGGAAGCCCTCGTTCAGACCCTCGCGCGCGAAATCGAGTTGTGTCCCGTCAATGTACGGCAGGCTCTTCGGATCGACTACCACCTTTACGCCGTGGCTTTCGAACTGGACGTCGTCCGGGTTGATCGCGTCGGCGAATTCGAGCTTGTACGCAAGCCCCGAGCAGCCTGTCGTCCGGACGCCGAGGCGCAGCCCGACGCCCTTGCCGCGTTTGGCCATGTATTGCTGCACGTGGCTTGCGGCTTTCTCAGTAAGCGTGATCGCCATGCCTGCTCCTCAGCCGTGCGCCGCCTTCTTCTCCGGCGCAATCGGGGCCTCGACGCCGTGCTTCTTGCGGTAATCGGCAACCGCGGCCTTGATGGCGTCCTCGGCGAGGATCGAGCAGTGGATCTTTACGGGCGGAAGCGACAGCTCCTCGGCAATCTGCGTGTTCTTGATGCCGACCGCCTGATCGAGCGTCTTGCCCTTGACCCACTCCGTCACCAGCGACGATGACGCGATCGCCGAGCCGCAACCGTAGGTCTTGAAGCGCGCATCCTCGATGGTGCCGTCCTTGCCGACGCGAATCTGCAGTTTCATCACGTCGCCGCAGGCCGGGGCGCCGACCATGCCGGTGCCGACCGCCTCGTCGCTTTTCTCGAAGGACCCGACGTTTCTCGGGTTTTCGTAGTGATCGATGACCTTGTTGCTGTATGCCATGGTTCTCTCCTGCTCTACCGCTGATTATTTAGAGTGCCTCTTTTCCAGGAAGTTGGTGATGCGATGCGGCGCTCCGCGCCGCTTTGCAACACCGCGTTGTATTTCAATGCGCCGCCCACTCCACCGTGTTGAGGTCGACGCCCTCCTTGTGCATTTCCCAAAGCGGCGACAGATCGCGCAGTTTCGCCACCTTCTGCTTGATGTGCCCCACCGTAAAGTCGATCTCTTCTTCGCTGGTAAAGCGGCCCAGCGTGAACCGGATCGAGCTGTGCGCGAGCTCGTCCGATCGCCCGAGGGCGCGCAGCACGTACGAAGGTTCGAGCGAAGCCGAGGTGCACGCCGAGCCCGAGGATACCGCGATATCCTTTACCGCCATCAGCAGCGACTCGCCCTCGACGAAGTTGAACGACACGTTCAGATTGTGCGGCACGCGACGCTCGATGTCGCCGTTGACGAACACTTCCTCGATCTCCTGCACGCCGTTCAGCAACCTGTCGCGCAGCGCATGGATCCGCTCGTTCTCGGTCGCCATCTCGAGCTTAGCGATTCGGAACGCCTCGCCCATACCGACGATCTGGTGCGTGGCCAGCGTGCCGGAGCGAAAGCCCCGTTCGTGCCCGCCGCCGTGCATCTGCGCCTCGAGCCGCACGCGCGGCTTGCGGCGAATGAACAGCGCACCAACGCCCTTCGGCCCGTAGGTCTTGTGCGCGGAGAACGACATCAGGTCGACTTTCAGCGTCTTCAGGTCGATGACGCACTTGCCGGTTGCCTGAGCACTGTCGACGTGGAACAGAATGCCCCTCGCGCGACAGAGCTCGCCGATCGCCGGGATGTCCTGGATGACGCCGATTTCGTTGTTCACGAACATCACCGACACCAGAATCGTGTCCTTGCGCAACGCCGCCTCCAGCGCCTTGAGGTCGAGCAGCCCGTCGTCCCTCACGTCGAGGTAGGTCACCTCGAAACCGCGGCGCTCGAGCTCACGCATCGTGTCGAGCGTTGCCTTGTGCTCGGTCTTGACCGTGATCAGATGCTTGCCCTTGGTCTTGTAGAACTCGGCGGCGCCCTTGAGCGCGAGATTGATCGACTCGGTGGCGCCCGAGGTCCAGACGATCTCCTTGGCGTCGCAACCCACCAGCGAGGCCACGCTCTCGCGCGCCTGCTCGACCGCTTCCTCGGCCTTCCAGCCGAACGCATGCGATCGGCTCGCCGGGTTGCCGTAATGCTCCGTCAGGTACGGAATCATTTTCTCGGCGACGCGCGGATCGACCGGCGTGGTCGCGGAGTAATCGAGATAGATCGGAAATTTCACTTAACGCTCCGTATCGAAGTCCGATTCAGCACGCCGCCACGGCGACGCGCGCCTCGGCCGGCTTCTCCGCCGCGCGCCAGTCATGCAGCACGGCCACGTGCTTGCCGCTTTGGTGCGCGACGAGATCGGCGAGCGTGACCGACGATAGGTAGTCATACATCTTCGCGTTCAGCGTGGCCCACAGGTCATGCGTCATGCAGCGTTTGTCGTCCTGACAGTTTTCCTTGCCGCCGCACTGCGTCGCGTCGAGCGGCTCGTCGACCGCCGTGATGATATCCGCGACCGAGATCGCCGACGTGGCGTGCGCCAGGCAGTAGCCGCCGCCGGGGCCGCGCACACTGCTGACCAACCGCGCACGGCGCAGCTTGCCGAACAGCTGCTCGAGATAGGACAGCGAAATATGCTGGCGCTCGCTGATCGCCGCGAGCGTCACCGGACCGCGCGCATGGCGCATGCCGAGATCCACCATCGCCGTTACTGCGAATCTGCCTTTTGTCGTCAGTCTCATAACTTCCTCGCCGCCAATACCCGATTGGGATGCTCAAGTATAGCAAAACCCGAGCAATTCTCTCAACTAATAAATTTACATCATTTCAATCACTTGATTGCTCTCAAGGTCTCCGCTTGCGCTACGTCCTCACGTTGCGCCGCAAGCTGCTTCTCAAGCTGCTGCAAGCGCTCCTGGAGCACCGCAACCGAGCGCTCGAGCTCATGGGAATGCTCGACCAGGGTCTGGATTGCCTTGGCGTAGGGATCGTCTTGGTCCTGAACCACCGCGTAGGCGGCGAATCGTGCCGAGGGATGAGGCGTGGTCTCCTCGACCACTCGGCCCGGGACACCGACCACGGTCGCGTCAGCGGGCACGTCCTTGACCACCACCGCGTTGGAGCCAATCTTGGCGCCGTCGCCGATGCTGATCGGGCCAAGAATCTTGGCCCCTGCGCCGACCACCACGCCTTTGCCCAGCGTGGGATGGCGCTTGCCTTTGTTCCAGGAGGTCCCACCGAGCGTCACCCCGTGGTAAAGGGTCGTGTCGTCGCCCACCTCGGCGGTCTCGCCGATGACGACGCCCATACCGTGATCGATGAAGACGCGCCGGCCGATCTTGGCGCCGGGGTGGATCTCGATGCCGGTCAGCCAGCGACCGAGGTGCGAAGTCAGTCGCCCAAGCCAACGCAGCCGAAGGTCCCAGAGCCAGCTCGAAAGTTTGTGAAAGTAGATTGCGTGCAGACCTGGGTAGCACGTCAACACCTCCCAAGTCGATCTCGCCGCCGGATCGCGCTCGAACACGATCGCAATGTGTTCCTGCAGTTGCTTGAACATAAAAGCTTTTCCTGAAACTCGAGGCTTGGGAGACGATTTTCTGTTGTCCGAGTAGTTTAGTCAACTATTTGTCAGGCGAGTTCCGCCGGCGTGCCTCGAGCGCGCGCAGCAGGCCGCGCACCAGGTTTACCTCCTCGCGTTCGAGCCGCAGCCGGGCGAACAGCCGGCGAAAGCGCTCCCGCAGCTTGCGCGGCGCCGCGGGATCGAGAAATCCGGTTTCGCGCGCCACGCGCTCGACATGGGTGTGCAAGCCTTCGAGATCTGCAACGGTCGCCAACGCGCTCTGCGATGTTCCGCGCACCGGGTCCGCGCCCGAGGCAAGCCACAACTCGTATGCGACGATCTGTACCGCTTGCGCAAGATTGAGCGAGGTCATTTCGGGGCTGGTCGGGATATGCACCAGCGTCTGGCATGCAAAGATCTCGTCATTGGTCAATCCCGCGGTTTCGTTGCCGAAGACAAAGGCGACGGGCCCCTGCGCCGCCTGCGCGAGCGCCGCTCCGGCCGCCTCCCGAGCCGCCAGAACCGGTGGCGACCAATCGCGTGGCCGCGCACTCAGCGCGTACGCGGCGCAGCAGTCCTCGAGCGCTTCGGCAAGCGTTGCGTGCGCACGCGCGGCGTCGAGCACGTCCACCGCGCTGGTGGCCATGGCCTGCGCCTCCGGCGCCGGATATCGCAGCGGCGCGACGAGGCGAAGATCGCCCAAGCCCATCGCCTTCATGGCGCGCGCCGCCGCGCCGATGTTGCCCGGATGGCTCGGCCGGCAAAGAACGACGCGCACCGACGCGAGAAGATTGCTCGTCATCGACCGCATATTAGAATACGCCTCCTCTTTTTTCCGGCGCTCGCTCGAGAATCATGCACCCGCTGCTCAACATTGCCATCAAGGCGGCGCGCCGCGCAGGCTCGATCATCAATCGCGCGTCACTCGGCGGCAGCGCGATCGAGGTGCGATCGAAGCACGCCAATGATTTCGTCACCCAGGTCGACCGCGCCGCCGAGGAGGCGATCATCGAGATCGTGCGCCGCGCCCACCCGGAGCACGCGATCCTCGCCGAGGAATCCGGCGATTCTCCAGGCGACAACGCCGAGTACCGCTGGGTGATCGATCCACTGGACGGCACGACCAACTTCATCCATGGTTTTCCGCAGTATGGAGTTTCGATCGCCGTGCAGCACCGCGGCGCGACGGCGCACGCGGTCGTTTACGACCCGAGCAAGAACGAGCTGTTCACCGCGTCCAAGGGGCGCGGCGCCTTCGTCAACGACCGGCGCATGCGCGTCTCGAAATGCGTCAAGCTCAAGGACGCGCTGGTCGGCACCGGTTTTCCGTTCAAGGAGCTCGCGCGCATCGACCTGTACATGAGGCAACTGCGCACGCTCATGGGCGGCTGCGCCGGCGTGCGCCGCGCGGGCGCCGCGGCGCTCGATCTGGCCTATGTCGCGGCCGGGCGCCTCGATGCGTTCTGGGAGATGGGGCTGTCGCCGTGGGACATGGCCGCGGGCGCCCTGTTGATCCAGGAGGCCGGCGGCCTGGTCGGCGATCTTGCCGGGGAATCGAACTATCTCGAGAGCGGCGATATCGCGGCGGGCACGCCGAAGGTCTTTCCCCAGCTGCTCGAGGCGCTTCGCTAGTCGACACCATTCTCGGCCGGGTGTCGCAACGCCCGGCGTAATGCGCGCCGCTCGATCGCAAGCGCAATGCCTTCATTTGCTGCGAGCGCCAGAACGACGATCAGGCCGCCAAGGAGTACCGCCGCACCCGGCTCCTCGCCGCGCGAAAGCCATACCCAAAGCGGCCCGAGGATCACCTCGAGTAGCGAAAGCAGTCCGACTTCCGCGGCGGAGAGGCGCGGCACCGCGAGCGTCAGGTAGAGGATTCCTGGAAGCGCGAGCTGGAACACAGCGAGCGTGGCGTAAAGCCCCAGGTCGCCGACGCCCGCGGTGATCGGAAACGCCCACGGCAGCGCAATCAGCGCCGAGAGGGCGCCGCCAAGCGCCAGCGAAGGAATCAGATCGACACGCCCGCGTGCAAGCTTCACCGCCACGTAATTCACTGCGGCCGCGACGGGAATGGCAAGTGCGATCAGGCTGCCTGCCGCGTTGCCAGTGCGAAACGCGTCGTGGAACATCAGCCCGATGCCGGCAGAAGCGGCGGCCATGGCAATCCAGGTTCGCTTTGGGACTTGCTCACGCAGCGCGAGCCAGCCGGCGAAAGCAGCAAAGAACGGCAGCACGCCAAGAATGACCAGCGTGTTCGCAACGGTAGTTCGGGTGAGCGCCAGCATGAAGCAGGTGAGCATCGTTGCCCACGCGAGCCCGGACACCAGACCGTACCAACCCATCGCCTTGATGCGTTTGGGCAGGCCGCCGCCGTGGCGCCACACGAGCAGCAGGCCCACCACGAGCGCAAGGAACGAAGATCGCCAGAACGTCGCCTCCCAGCCGTTGGTCACTGTGGTCGCGCGCGTAAGCAGACCGGCGGTGCTCCACAGCAGCCCACAGGCCACCATGGCGACGATGCCGACCTTGTGTTCCGCGGGAGAGACGGTCTTGGGCTGCATGCGGCGGGCAAAAGGCGCGATGATACGGAAGAAGCGCCTTACACACGACCCCGTACAGTGAACCCGCCGCGCGACAGCGCCGGGCCGGCAAGGAGCGAGCCTCTACAATACCGGGCGATGAAGCCCGAAGCGCCCGCCGCCGCCGATTCCTTCTCGGCGCACACCCCGATGATGCAGCAGTACCTGCGCATCAAGGCGCAGCACGCGGACGTGCTGCTTTTTTACCGCATGGGCGACTTCTACGAGATGTTCTACGACGACGCCGAGCGGGCCTCGCGGCTGCTCGACATCACGCTCACCGCGCGCGGTGCCTCCGCCGGAGCGCCGGTGACCATGGCGGGCGTTCCCGCGCACTCGGTCGAGCAGTACCTTGCGCGGCTGGTCAAGCTTGGCGAGTCGGTGGCGATTTGCGAGCAAACCGGCGACCCGAGCGCCTCCAAGGGCCCCGTCGAGCGCCAGGTGACCCGTATCGTCACGCCCGGGACGCTGACCGAGGCGGCGCTGCTCGACGACAAGACGGACAATGTGCTGCTCGCGCTCGCGCCGGACAAGGCGGCGATCGGGCTAGCGTGGCTGACGCTTGCCAGCGGCGAGCTGCGCGTGGCCGAGATCGCCCCGCAGCAGCTTGCGAACGAGTTGCGGCGCATTTCGCCGGCCGAGATTCTGCTTGCCGAAGGCACGGCGCCCGCATCGCAGCTCGAAGGCTGGACGATCACGCGCCTGCCCGAATGGCACTTCGATTTCGAATCGGGGCGCACAAAACTTCTGGCGCAGCTCGGCGCCGCGACGCTGGCCGGCTACGGCTGTGATGATCTTGGTCCGGCCATCGCTGCCTGTGGGGCGCTGCTCGAGTATGCAAAAAAGACCCAGGGGCAGGCGCTCGCGCATGTCACCGCAGTCACCGCGGAACGCGCCGGGCGCTACCTGCGCATGGACGCCGCGACCCGTCGCAATCTCGAAATCACCGAAACCCTGCGCGGCGAGCCCGAGCCCACGCTCTTCTCGCTGCTCGACGAATGCGCAAGCGGCATGGGCAGCCGGCGGCTGCGCCACTGGCTGCACCACCCCTTGCGCGACCACGCGCGGCTCACTGCGCGCCACGACGCGATCGAAGCGCTCGACGGACCTGCATCCACGTTGCACACGCTGCTGCGGCGCTTCGCGGATATCGAGCGCATCGCGGGACGCGTCGCGCTGAAGAGCGTCCGGCCGCGCGACCTCGCCAGCCTGCGCGACAGCCTCGCGCTGTTGCCCGAACTTGCCGCGGCGGTGCCGGGCCATGCGGCGCCGCTGCTCGCCGAACTGGCGCGCAATCTCGTCGCGCCGGCCGATTGCATCGAGCTCCTCGCGCGCGCGGTCCATCCCGAGCCCGCCGCGCGGATCGTCGATGGCGGTGTCATCGCCGATGGCTGGTCGGCCGAGCTCGATGAGCTGCGTCAGCTGCAATCGAACGCCGGCGAGTTCCTCGTCGCGCTCGAAGCACGCGAGCGCGAGCGCACCGCGATTCCCAACCTGCGCGTGGCCTATAACCAGGTACACGGCTACTACATCGAGGTGACCCACGCGCACGGGCACAAAGTGCCGGAGGACTACCGGCGCCGCCAGACCCTCAAGAACGCCGAGCGCTATGTCACGCCCGAGCTGAAGGCCTTCGAGGAAAAGGCGCTTTCGGCCAAGGACCGTTCGCTCGCCCTCGAGCGCTCGCTCTTCGAGTCGCTGGTCGCGGCGTTAGGCGCCCACGTGACTGCGCTGCAGACCCTCGGGCGCGCGCTCGCGAAGCTCGATGTGCTCGCCTGCTTCGCCGCGATCGCCGCAAAGCGCGGCTACTGCCGACCTCGTTTCATCGACGAGGTGCTGATCGAGATCGACGCGGGACGTCACCCGGTGGTCGAATCGCGCATCGAGCGTTTCATACCGAACGCGGCGCGCCTCTCGCCTGCGCGCCAGTTGCTGCTCATCACCGGCCCAAACATGGGCGGCAAGTCGACTTACATGCGCCAGGTGGCGCTGATCGTGCTCATGGCACACGCCGGCAGCTTCGTTCCCGCGGCTTCAGCCCGCATTGGCCCAATCGATCAGATTTTCACCCGCATCGGCGCGGCCGATGACCTCGCTGGCGGACGCTCGACCTTCATGGTCGAGATGACC
Source organism: Burkholderiales bacterium (assembly GCA_041635755.1). Taxonomy (GTDB): domain Bacteria; phylum Pseudomonadota; class Gammaproteobacteria; order Burkholderiales; family SG8-39; genus JBFKUL01. The sequence continues at coordinate 15,136 of JBFKUL010000030.1, forward strand.
GAGAGCGCGAATATCCTGCACAACGCCACCGCGAGAAGCCTGGTGCTGATGGATGAAGTCGGCCGGGGGACGTCGACCTTCGACGGCCTCGCGCTGGCCTGGGCGATCGCCCGGCACCTTCTCGAGAAGAACCGCGCACTGACCTTGTTCGCCACGCACTACTTCGAGATGACGCGGCTCGCGCTCGAGGTCCGGGAGGCGGCCAATGTGCACCTTGATGCGGTCGAGCACAAAGACTCGATCGTGTTTCTGCACGCGCTCGAGGAAGGCCCGGCGAGCCGCAGCTACGGGCTGCAGGTGGCGGGGCTTGCCGGGGTGCCCAAGCCGGTCGTCCGGCAAGCGAAGAAGTATCTCGAGCTGCTCGAGCGAGCGGATCTCGCGCGCGGCGGCCAGGCCGACCTGTTTTCTGCCCCGGTGAGCGTCGAGCCCGAGCCGGCCGAGGACCCGCTGCGGGAGGCGCTGGGGCAGATAAACCCGGACGAGCTCTCGCCGCGCGAGGCGCTCGAGCTGCTCTACCGCCTGAAAAAGCTGTAGTCGCTGCGGCGCTCGGCGGCCGGGAACCCGCGTCCTGCGGCCTGCGCGCGGGATGAAGATATTTTTAGGAAACAGCGCGCCGCCGCCCGGCTAGACTCCCTGCCCTTCGCGTTATCACGACGCAACCACCCTGTCCGGGAGAAACGACGATGAAAGCAACTGCAGCAATGGCCGCCGCGGCCTGCGCGCTGCTACTTGCAGCAGATTGGGCGCAAGCCGCCGAACGCGCAACCACCGAGGCGAAAAACGGGGCCGTCGCGCGCGGACGCTACCTGGTAAAGACCTCAGGATGCAACGACTGCCACACCCCGGGCTACATGCCAGCGAACGGCAAGGTCGAGGAGAAACTCTGGCTGACGGGTGACGGCATCGGCTTTCGCGGCCCCTGGGGAACGACCTATCCGTCGAACCTGCGTACGTATTTCCAGCACATATCGGAGAAGGCCTGGATTGCCGACGCACGCTCCGGGCGCATGCGCCCGCCAATGCCTTGGTTCAACTTGAGCGCGATGAGCGATGCGGACCTGCGCGCGATTCGCCTCTACGTGCGCAGCCTCGGCGCCGCGGGCGGAGCGGCCCCAGCCTATGTGCCGCCCGGCGAGGAACCGCGCACGCCGTTCTTCGTGTTCGAGCCGCAGCAGCCGAAGACGGCGGCCGCTACACGCTGAGCGTCAGTGCGTTGCGCCGAGCAGGCGGCGCGTCTCCAGCAGCAGCTCAGGGCTCGTCGCCTGCGGCACCTCTTCGTACGGGGTGACGACGAGCTCGATGGCCGGCCCATGCTCGACATAGCGCTCGGAACCGATCAGGACCAGTCCGTCGCCCTGCACCCGATAGCGGTTGCCCGGGCCAAGCAGATGGTCGCCTGCGCGCCCTTCCTCGGTGATCCAGACGCGCCCGGCGCGCACTTCCACCTTGGTAAAGCGGGCCTTCTTGAGCCGCAGGAGGTCCCGGGCCCTGAGTTGCACGATCATGGCTTGCTCCTTTCGCGAGATCACGCCGGCAATCGTAGAGGCGCCCACCAAACCAGAACAGATTCACGTTACATTTACTGTGCCCATAACAGTCGTCCAATAGCCTGACTGTTAGGGTCGCGGCGGGGTCGAACTGTATCTGGCCGCGGCACCGTCGCTTTGCGAGGATGCAGCCATGCTGGACACTGCCCCCCTTTACCGCCAGGTCGCGGATCAGCTGCACGACCTGATCCGTGCCGGGACGTTGCGCGCCGGCGATCGCGTGCCGTCGGTGCGGCGCCTGTCGCACCAGCAAGGCGTAAGCGTATCGACGGTGCTGCAGGCCTATCAGCAGCTCGAAGACATCGGGGTCATCGAGGCACGCCCGCAATCGGGCTACTACGTGCGGCGCGCGCTCGCGCCCGTGGATGAGCCGCAGACCTCCCGACCGCCGCAGCGCGCGCTGACGGTCGAGGTCAACGCCCTCGCCGAGGCGGTGCTGTCGGTGGCCAACGACCCGAAGGTCGTGTC
>JBFKUL010000031.1:0-17095 GCA_041635755.1 Burkholderiales bacterium
CAGACCCTTGACGAACCACCTCTGCATCAGCAGCACCACCAGCGCGGGCGGTATCATCGCCAGCATGGCGGTCGCCATGATGAGGTTCCATTCGTTCGCGGCGTCGCTGCCGACGATCATGCGCTTGATGCCGATAACGGTGGTGTACATCGATTCTTCGGTTGTAATCAGAAGCGGCCAGAGGTACTGGTTCCAGCCGTAGATGAACTGGATGACGAAGAGCGCCGCCATGGTCGTCTTCGACAGCGGCAGCAATACGTCCCAGAAAAAGCGCATCGGGGTCGCGCCATCGACGCGCGCGGCCTCGGCCAGCTCGTCCGGCACCGTCATGAAGAACTGGCGGAACAAGAAGGTCGCGGTCGCCGAAGCGATGAGCGGCACTGTGAGGCCGGCATAGGTGTTGAGCATCCCCAGGTCGGCAACGACCTTGAACGTCGGGATGATGCGCACCTCCACCGGCAGCATGAGGGTGATGAAGATCATCCAGAAGAAGAACATGCGCAGCGGGAAGCGGAAATAGACGATGGCGAACGCCGAAATGATCGAAATGAGGATCTTGCCGATCGGGATGACGAGCGCCATCACGGTGCTATTGACGAGCATCCTCGCCGCAGCGGCCTTCGAACCCTTGGTCGAGCCCGCGGCGAGTACCTGCGAATAGTTCTCCACCAGCTGGTCGCCGGGTACGAGCGGCATCGGCACCTGCATGATGCGCTCGAGCGAATGCGTCGAGGCGACGAACGTCACGTAGACCGGAAACGCAATGAGGAGCACGCCGACAATCAGCACGGCGTGCGCCAGAAACGTGAGGCCGGGCCGGTTCTCAACCATCAGTACTGGACCTTCCGCTCGATGTACCGGAACTGCGCCACCGTGAGGGCGATGACGATGAACATCAGGATCACCGACTGCGCCGAGGAGCCGCCCAGGTCGGCGGCCTTCACGCCGTCGTGATAGACCTTGTAGACGAGGATCTGCGTGGCCTGTGCCGGGCCACCCTGCGTCGTGGCGTCGATGATGCCGAAGGTGCTGAAGAAAGCATAGACGATGTTGACCACCAGCAGGAAGAAGGTCGTGGGAGAAAGCAGCGGGAAGACAACCGTCCAGAAGCGCCGCGTCGGGCTGGCGCCGTCGATCGCCGCCGCCTCAATCAGCGACTTCGGGATCGATTGCAGCCCGGCGAGGAAGAAGAGGAAGTTGTAGCTGATCTGGTTCCACACCGAGGCAATCACGACAAGCAGCAGCGCCTGGTCGTCGTTGATGATCCAGTTCCAGTCGATGCCGAACCCCTTCAGCACGTACGTAACGATGCCGATCGAGGGCGCGAAGAGAAACGCAAAGAGCACGCCGGCGACCGCCGGCGCGATCGCATAAGGCCAGATGAGGAACGTCTTGTATGCCATCGCGCCGCGCAGCACACGATCGGCCATCGCGGCGAGCAACAGCGAGATCGCAAGGCCGAAAAAGGCCACCAGCACGCTGAAGATCGCCGTCACCTTGAACGAGTTAAGGTAGCTGCTGTCCTTGAACAGCGTGGCGAAGTTCTGCAAACCGACGAACTGGGTCTTCAGGCCGAAGGCGTCCTGCAGCTGAAACGCGAACCAGACCGCCTGCGCCGCCGGCCAGAAGAAGAACACCACCGTGATCGCGATCTGCGGCGCGACCAGCGCGTAGGGCAACCACGCCGAACGGAAGAGGACGCGCTTTTCCATCAGACGATCAGGACGGCCGGCTCACGCTTCAAGGAAGTAGACGAGACCCACCCGCTACGGAGGGCAGCGCCGCGCCGACCAAAGGCACCAACGGCCATGATCGAAGGCAAGAACTGCCGTGACCGGAGGTGCCGGGGGGGCTGAAGGGGGAGCGCGGATGCGCCCCCCCGTCCTTTCTACTACTTGTTCGCCGCCTCGAACTGCCGAAGGATCTCGTTGCCGCGCTTAACCGCGTCGTCGAGCGCCGCCTTGGCTTCCTTCTTGCCGGAGAACACCGCTTCAAGCTCCTCCTCGATCACGGTGCGGCCCTGCACAAAGTTACCGAAGCGCAAACCTTTCGAGTTTGCGGTCGGCGCCTTGTTGGTGAGCTGCTTCACCGCAAGCTCCGCACCCGGATCCTTCGCATAAAAACCCGACTTCTTCGTCATGTCGTAGGCGGCCTGGGTGATCGGCACGTACCCGGTGTCGGTATGCCACTCCATCTGCACCTCGGGCCGGGACAGGAACGCCAGGAACTGCGCAACCGCGTTGTAATCCGACGCCTTCTTGCCACCCATCACCCACAGCGATGCGCCGCCAATGATCGAGTTCTGCGGCGCGCCGGCCACATCATCATGGTACGGAATCATGTTGATCGACCATTCGAACTTCGCCGCCCTGCGGATTCCCGCCTGCGCGCCCGTGCTGCCGGTGAACATCGCGCACTCGCCGCTCGAGAACTTGGCGTCGCCCTGGTTGGTACGGCCGGCATACGTGAATAGGCCCTTCTTCGCCATGTCGCCAAGCATGGAAATGTGCTTCACGTGCGTGGGCGAATTGATCGTGAATTGGGTGTCCATGCCGCCGAAGCCGTTCTCCTTGGTGCCGATCGGCAGGTTGTGCCAGGCGCTGAAGTTCTCGACATGCTTCCAGGACGGCCAGCTCGTCGTGTAGACGCACTGCTGGCCTGCGGCCTTCAGCTTCTCGGCGGCGGCGAGAACTTCCTTCCAGGTCTTCGGCGCCTTGTCAGGGTCGAGGCCCGCCTTCTTGAATGCGTCCTTGTTGACGTAGAACATGACCGTCGAGCTGTTGAACGGGAACGACAGCATGTTTCCCTGCGGATCGGAGTAATAGCCTGTGACGGTCGGCAGGTACGCCTTGGGATCGAACGGTACGCCGGAATCACCCATTACCTTGGCCACGGGAACGATCGCGCCCTTGGCCGCCATCATGGTGGCGGTGCCGACCTCGAATACCTGCAGCATGTGCGGGCCGCTGCCGGCACGGAACGCCGCAATCGCGGCGGTCATGGACTCCGGGTACGAGCCCTTGAACGTCGTAACGACCTTGACGTCTTTCTGACTGGCATTGAATTTTTCGGCTAGCGCATTCGTTTTCTCGCCGAGCGCGCCCCCCATCGAGTGCCAGAACTGGATTTCGGTCTGCGCCAGGGCGCTCGTGGCGCCGAAGCTCATCAGACCGGCGCCGGCCAATGCGGCGGCGAGTTTATGGATACGCATAAGAGAACTCCTCCTAGAGAATTTTTTAAGTGGCGCGTACCGGACGCTCCCTGCGGCCCGGCGGCCAACTGCGCGGGCAGTATAGCGGCGAATTGTGATCGCGGCACTTCCGCACCGCAGCAGCCCCGGCGCGCCGCGCTCAGGCCGCCCTCCCGCAGGTCGCCCGAGCCTGCGCGCTTGTGTGCAGCGAACCGCGGGTGCCGCTCCGGAGCGCCAATCGCTATCATGGCCCCCTGCCGCAGCGCCCCTCCGTCGTCCCGCAGAGAGCGTCCATGACAAGCCTGCACGAATTCACCGCCGTCCAGCTCGCCGAGCGCTACGCCCGCGGCGAAGTTTCCCCGGTCGACGTCACGCGCGGTTTGCTCGAGCGCATCGACGTCTGGGAGCCGAAGCTGAACGCGATGTACCTTGTGAGCCGCGAGAACGCTCTCGCCGCGGCGCGGGAGTCCGAGGCGCGCTGGCGCGCCGGCAAGCCGCGCTCGCCGCTCGACGGCGTGCCGATCACGATCAAAGAGAATATCCATACCCAGGGCGATCGCTCGCCCGTGGGCACGCGCGCCAACGAGGACCTGCCGCCCTACGAGCTCGATGCACCGCCTGCCGCCCGCGTGCGCGAAGCGGGCTGCGTGATCCTCGGCAAGACCACGATGCCGGACTACGGCATGCTCTCCGCGGGCCTCTCGAGCCTGCACGGCGTGACGCGCAATCCCTGGCGCCTCGATCGCAACACCTCGGGCTCGAGCTCGGGCGCCGGCGCCGCCGCCGCGGCGGGCTACGCGCCGCTTCACCTGGGTACCGACATCGGCGGCTCGGTGCGCCTGCCGGCGACGCATTGCGGCCTTTTCGGGCTCAAGCCGAGCCTCGGGCGCGTGCCGGTCTATCCGCCCTTCATGGGCCGCGTCACCGGACCGATGACGCGTAGCGTCGCCGACTCGGCGATGCTCATGAACGTCCTTACGCGGCCCGATGCGCGCGACTTCATGAGCCTGCCCTACCAGCCGACTGATTTTTTCGCCGTGGTGCGCGAGGCGGGGCCCGCGCGGCTGCGCAATCTGCGCGTCGGCTTCCTGCCGGAGATGGGCTGCGGATTGCCGGTGCACGCCGAGGTGCGCGCCGCGGCCGAGGCGGCCGGACTTGCGCTGCAGCAGGCCGGCTGCATTGTCGAGCAGATGCCCTCGTTCCTCACCGCGGAGATGCTCGACGGCATGTCGCAGTTCTTCGAAGCGCGCTCGCACAACGACTTCGTGCAACTGCCGCGCGATCGCCAGGCGAAGGTGCTGCCGTTCATTGCCGAATGGTGCACCTGGCGCGCCAAGAAGTTCAGCGGCCGCGAGGTCATCGCGGCGTACGGCATGGTGATGGCGATGCGCGAAGCCGCGGTGCGCGCCACCTTGCCGTTCGACTACGTGCTCTCGCCGACCTCGCCGATCCTGCCCTACGAGGCGGAGGCGCCCTGCCCGGGCAGCGACCCGAGGAACGCCCTACCCCATATCGCCTTCACGGTGCCCTACAACATGTCGGAGCAGCCCGCGGCGTCGATCAATTGGGTCGCAAGCGCGAACGGCCTGCCGATCGGCGTGCAGGTGATCGGGCGGCGCTTCGATGACGCCGGCGTGCTGCGCATCGCGGCGGCGCTGGAGCGGCTCCGCCCGGCGCAGGCCGCCTGGCCCGAGCCCGGCGCCTAGCGGGTCTTCCCCGCGGGGCCGCGCAGCGTCAGCCGGCGTGCACCGGGCCGAGCGGACGCAACCGGACGCCTTTGCGCAGCCGCGTCCACTTGAACTCGGACGGATCCGCGAGGGCCGGACCGGGCGACTTGACCACCAGCACCTCCTTGGCGATCGGCTCAAAGTCGGCGCGAAAGTGCACCGAGCTCTTTAGCGCGAGAATGCGCTCCCTGCGCGGCTCGAGCCCGAGGTGGCGGAACATCTCCTGATCGGCCGCCTGGCACTTTCTCGAGGCGAGCGCGACGCGCACGCCGGGAGCCGCGCGGCTGCGCAGCAGCGCCATCGGCCCGAGGTTCATGCGAAAACCGCGAAACATCGGCCCGGTGCAGGTGAACTGCCCGTCGCCGAGCCGCTCGACGGTGAACTCGCCTTCGAAGGGCGCATCGCCCGGCACGCGCGATCGACCGCCCAAGGCGAAGGCGAGCGTGGCGCCGGCGCCCGCCTCGTGCGCGCGCGTCGCCGAGGCCGGGTCGATCAGCAGGCCGAGGGCCGCGCCGCGTGCGTTTTGCCGCACCAGTGAACCGAGCAGGCCGGTAGTGTCGCCGTTGCCGCCGGCACCCGGGTTGTCCTGCGTGTCGGCGAGCACCACCGGTGCGTTCGGCTCGCCGCGCGCGCGGGCGCGCTGCACCGCCGCGTCGGGCGCGTGCAGCTCGAGCGCGAAGGCGCGTTCGGCGCCGGCCACCATCTCGTGCAGCTGCGCAACAAGGCGCTCGACCTCGCGCGTTTCGCCGCCGTAGCCGAACACCGCCATGCCGCACTCCGCGAAATCGGCCATCGGAAACCCCGGCGCGAACGAGAGCATCGCGTCGTGCCGGTTCTCGAGCTCGCCGAGCTCGCGGTAGATGCTGCGGCACGGCTCGATGAACGAGCATTGCGAAGGGATACCGGTGAGGAAATCGAGCGTGCGGTAGCAGCGCGCCAGCGCGTTGCCCGATTTCAGCATGCGCTCGAGCAGCCGCGCGGCGCGCGCGCCGGTGTCGGCCATGTCGACGTGCGGATAGGTGCGGTAGGCGACCAGCGCGTCGGCGCGCTCGAACATCGCCTGCGTGACATTGGCATGCAGATCCAGGCTCACCGCGATCGGCACCCGCGGCCCGACCGCCGCGCGCACGCGGCGCAGCAGCTCGCCTTCGCCGTCGTCGTACTCCTCGCTCACCATGGCCCCGTGCAGGTCGAGATAAACGCCATCCAGACGGCCGGCGTCCTCGAGACGCGTGACGATCTCGCCGGCAATTTTCTCGTAGGCCTCGCGGGTGACCTGCGCCGAGGGGCTCGCGGCGGCCCAGGCCGTCGCCACCAGCTCGTGGCCCATCGCACGCAGGGCCTGAATCGCGCCCGCCGCCGGGATGTTGGCGCCTTCCACGGCGTCGAACAGCGCCGGGCCGTACTGCGCGCCCGGCCAGCCGCCGCCGAACTCGAACGCGCGATAGTCCGCGGGCGAAGGCGCGAAGGTGTTGGTCTCGTGCTGGAAGCCGCCGATCGCGATGCGTGCCATCGTTGTTGCCGCCGTTCAAACAGGGAAGGGAGGCGCGAGCGTACTGCGCACCCCGCAAGGGCGACAAGCGCCGGATCGCAGCGCTTGCCCGCTCCGGAGCCTTGGGCTAACCTGTGCCCATCCCCCCGCAGCCGCGAACAGCCGGCGCCCCGGGGGCATCCATCCAGGAGGAGTCCATGGTATTTCACCGCAAGCTTGCTTCGGCTATTGTCGGCACGGCGCTGGTCGCCTGCGCCGGCGCAGCCTCGGCGCAGGGCGATCCGAAGGTCCTGCGCGTCGTGCCGCACTCGAACCTCGCGATTCTCGATCCGATCTGGACCACCGCGTACATGAGCCGCAACCACGGCTACATGATCTACGACACGCTGTTCGGCACCGACGAGAAGAGCCAGATCAAGCCGCAAATGGTCGAGAGCTGGACCGAATCGCCGGACCACCGGCTCTGGACGTTCAAATTGCGCAAGGGCCTGGAATTCCACGACGGCGCGCCGGTGACCGGCGAGGACGTGGTGGCCTCCCTTGCCCGCTGGGGCAAGCGCGATGCGATGGGCGTGGCGCTGATGACCTTCGTCGAGCGCATGGACTCGCCCTCATCCGATACCTTCCGCATCTTCCTGCGCGAGGCCAACGGTTTCGTGCTCGAGGCGCTGGGCAAGCCCTCGTCGAACGTGCCCTTCATCATGCCCAAGCGCGTCGCCGAGACCGACGCCTTCAAGCAGATCGAGGATTACACCGGCTCGGGCCCGTACATCTTCAAGCGCGACGAGTTCAAGCCGGGCGACCGCGCGGTATACGTGAAGAACCCCAAGTATCAGCCGCGCAAGGAGCCGGCTTCGGGCACCGCGGGCGGCAAGAACGTCTATGTTGAGCGCGTCGAGTGGAACCTCGCGTTGCGTGACGTGCAGGCGCAGGCCAACGCTCTGGTCAAAGGCGAGATCGACATCCTCGAGTCGCTCTCCTTCGACCACTACGAGAGCATGTCAAAGGAGAAGGGCGTCAAGGTGCTCAACCCGAACCTCGGTCTCCAATACATGTGCCGCTTCAACCATCTGCACCCGCCCTTCGACAAGGCCGCGGTGCGTCGCGCCGCGATCGCATCGTTCGACCAGCGCCAGTTCCTCAAGGCGCAGGTCGGGGTCGACGAGCTTTCCAAGCCCTGCGCGTCGATGTTCACCTGCGGCACCCCCTACGCCAGCGACGCCGGCGCCGACCTCCAGTCGAAGTCGAACATGCGCAAGGCGCAGGAGCTGCTCAAGCAGTCGGGCTACGACGGCACGCCGGTGGTGCTGATGAAGCCCACCGATTTGCACTCGATCGGCAAGCTGCCGGACGTCGCGGGCCAGCTGATGCGCCAGGCCGGCTTCAAGGTCGACCTGCAGGCGATGGACTGGCAGACGCTGGTGTCGCGCCGCGCCAAGAAGGACGCGCCCTCGGCCGGCGGCTGGAACATGTTCTGCACCGCGTGGGTGGCGCCCGACATCTGGAGCCCGGTGAACAACGCGGCACTCGATGCGCGCGGCGACAAGTCGGGCTGGTTCGGCTGGCCGGACGGGCCGAAGCTCCAGGACCTGCGAGCGCAGTTCATGCGCGAGACCGACGCGGCGAAAAAGAAGAAGCTCGCCGAGGCGGTTCAGGCCGAGGCCTTCAACATCGCCACGCACGCGCCGCTCGGCGAGTACGTGCAGCCGGCGGCGATCCGCTCGAATGTAAGCGGGCTGATCACTTCGGGCATGGCGAACGTGTACTGGAACATCAAGAAGAACTGACGTAAGGCAGATCGAGGAAACGGCTCCCGCCCGCCAGGGTCGAGGAGCCGTTCCTTTTTTTGACGCATGCTGAACTTCATCGCGCGCCGCATCCTCGCCACCGTCCCGGTCCTTGCGATCGTGGCGGTGCTCGTGTTCCTGCTCTTGCGCCTGACGCCGGGCGACCCGGCGGCAATCCTCGCGGGGGATGCGGCGAGCGCGGATCAGATCGCCCAGATCCGTGTCAGCCTCGGGCTCGATCAGCCGATCATCGTGCAGTTCGGCATCTGGATCGGGCATCTGCTCACCGGCGACCTGGGCGAGTCGTTCTACTACAAGATCGAGGTCGCCGACCTGATCGCGCAACGTCTCGAGCCGACGCTGTCGCTCGCCACGCTCACCATCATTCTCGCGGTGCTCGTTTCGGTGCCGCTCGGCGTTATCGCCGCCTGGCGCTTCGGCGGCTGGTTCGACCGCGCACTGATGGGCTTCTCGGTGATGGGCTTTTCGATCCCGGTGTTCGTGCTCGCGTACATCCTGATCTGGATCGTCTCGCTCAAGCTCGGCTGGCTGCCGGTGCAGGGCTACAAGAGGTTGGCGGACGGCTTCTGGCCGTACCTGCAGCACCTGATCCTGCCGGCGATCACGCTGTCGGTGATCTTCATCGCGCTCATTGCACGCGTGACGCGCGCCTCGGTGCTTGAAGCGCTGGGCGAAGACTACATCCGCACGGCGCGCGCCAAGGGCTTGCGCGAATCGAAGGTGCTGATCCGCCATGCGCTCGCCAACGCCGCGGTGCCGATCGTCACCGTGATCGGCATCGGCATTGCGCTGCTCATCGGGGGTGTCGTGGTGACCGAGTCGGTCTACGCGATCCCTGGGCTCGGCCGCTTGACCGTAGACGCGGTGCTGGCGCGTGACTTCCCGACCATCCAGGGCGTGATCCTGTTCTTCTCCCTGGTGTACGTGGGTGTCAACCTGGCGGTGGATCTCTCCTACGTGTTCCTCGACCCACGCATCCGTTATTGAGCCGCCATGTCCGCACCGCAAACCAAGGCCAGCGAGCTCGAGGTGCTGTCGGTCGAGTCGGCCGACGTGCGCGTCACCGAGACTGCATGGCAACGCGTCAGAAAGAACTGGTCGGTGCGCATCGGCGGCGTCGTGCTGGCGCTGCTCGTGCTCATCTCGGTGTCGGCGCCCTGGCTCGGCACCGTCGACCCGACGCTGTTCGACGCCGCGAGCCGCGACCTGGTGCCGGGCAAAGCAGGTGAGATCACCACGCTCGACGGAGAGATTCTCAAGCACAAATTCTGGTTCGGCTCGGACTCCTTTGGGCGTGACATCTACAGCCGCGTCATGTACGGCACGCGCATCTCGCTGATCGTGGGCCTGCTTGCCGCGCTTCTGTCGCTCGCCTTCGGCATCGTGTGCGGGCTGTCCGCGGGGTACCTGCGCTGGCTCGACGGCATCCTCATGCGCTTCATGGACGGGCTGATGGCGATCCCCGCGATCCTGATCGCCATCGCGCTGGTGGCGATGTGGCGCGGCAGCCTGACCACGGTGATCATCGCGATCGCGATTCCGGAGATCCCGCGCGTCACGCGCCTGGTGCGCTCGCTCGTGCTATCGATCCGCGAGGAGCCCTACGTCGAGGCCGCCGTGGCGCTCGGTACGCCAACGTGGAAGATCATGTTCGGGCACATCCTGCCGAACACGATCGCCCCGCTCGTGGTACAGGGCACCTACATCTGTGCGGCGGCGATCCTGGTGGAGGCGATCCTCTCGTTTCTCGGCGTCGGCCTGCCGCCCGACATCCCCACCTGGGGCAACATCATGGCCGAGGGCCGGCCGCAGTTTAACCAGTACCCGCACAACATCTTCATCCCGGGTGTGTTCCTCGCCATCACCGTGCTCGCCGTAAACATCCTCGGCGACGGACTGCGCGACACGCTCGACCCAAAGATGGCGAAGCGGGTGTGAGCGCCGTGGCCGAAGCAAAAGTCCGCGGCAGCGGCCCGGTACTCGATGTGCGCGGGCTGACCATCGCGCTGCCCACGGGCAGCGACCGCAGCGAAGCCGCGAGCGGCGTCGCCTTCAGCGTCAAGCGCGGCGAGATTCTCTGCCTGGTGGGCGAGTCGGGTTCGGGCAAATCGGTGATCGCACAGGCGGTGATGGGCCTGCTGCCGAATACGCTGCCGGTCACCGGCGGCGAGATCCTGCTCGAAGGCGAGAACGTCGCGCACGCCAGCCCCGACCGCCTGCGCGAGCTGCGCGCCACGCGCATGTCGATGATCTTCCAGGAGCCGATGACCGCGCTCAATCCGGTCATGACCTGCGGCGACCAGATCGACGAGGTGCTGCAGGAGCATACCCAGCTCACCCCGGAGCAGCGCCGGGACAAGATCCTCGACATCGTGCGCGAGGTGGCGCTGCCCGATCCGGAGCGCATCGTCGCCTCCTACCCGCATCAGCTCTCGGGCGGTCAGCGCCAGCGCATCATGATCGCCATGGCGCTGGTACTCGAGCCCGCGCTGCTGATCGCCGATGAGCCGACCACGGCGCTCGATGTCACCACGCAGGCGCAAATCCTGAAGCTGGTCCAGGATCTGCAAAGGCGCCACGGCACCGGGGTGCTGTTCATCACGCACGACTTCGGCGTAGTGGCCGAAATCGCGCACCGCGTCGCGGTTTTGCGTCTGGGCAAGGTGGTCGAGCTGGGCGAGAAGAACGAGGTGCTCAAGCGCCCGCGCCACGATTACACCAAGATGCTGATCGCGGCGGTGCCCACCCTGCAGACCCACGGGCGCGCCGCCGAAGGCGCCTCCGAGCCCGTGCTGCGCACCGTCGGCCTGTGCAAGACCTATTACGATCGCGGCTGGTTCGGCCGCAGGCGCGAGGTGAACGCCGCGCAGGACGTCTCGATCGAGATCCGCCGCGGCCAGACGCTGGGCATCGTCGGCGAGTCCGGCTCCGGAAAATCGACCGTCGCGCGCTGCATCATCCGCCTCATCGACCCGACCGCGGGCGAGATCCGGCTGCACGGCGAGGATATCGCCAAGATGTCGGCCGGCGAGCTGCGGCCGCTGCGGCGCCGCGTGCAGATCGTGTTCCAGGATCCGTACCGCTCGCTCAATCCGCGCCGCACCGTGCTCGAGGCGATCATCGAGGGTCCGCTCAATTACGGAGTGCCGCGCGACAAGGCGATCGAGCGCGCGCGCCAGCTGATGGAGCTGGTGCGCATGGACCCGGAGTCGCTCAGCCGCTACCCACACCAGTTCTCCGGCGGCCAGCGTCAGCGCATCTGCGTCGCGCGCGCACTGGCGCAGGAGCCCGAGCTGTTGATCGCCGACGAAGCGGTCTCGGCGCTCGACGTCTCGGTGCAGGCGCAGGTGCTCGATCTGCTCGAGGACATCCGCAATCGCCTCAACCTGGCGATGCTGTTCATCACCCACGACCTGCGCGTCGCGGCGAAGGTGTGCGACTACGTCGCGGTGATGTCGCAGGGACGCATCGTCGAGCACGGCCCCGCGAGCCAGGTGTTCGGCACCCCGCGCCACGAGTACACGCGCGCCCTGTTCGCCGCCGCGCCGGGTCGTGATTTCGTGTTCGGCACGGCCTGAGCCGCGCCGCCGATCTCCTATACTTCGCGCATGCGATCCCAGGCCCTGGACCTGCTGCGCGCCCTCGAAACCGGACCCCGGCCACTGGCCGCCCTGGCCGAGGCCTGCGACGTGAGCATGGCGGAGGTCGAGCGCAGCCTGGCACGGCTCGCAGCGACCGGTTTCGTGGCGCGCGAAGGCGTGCGCGCGCGGCTGACGGCGCCGTTCGAGTTTCTGGACGCGGAGCGTATCAGCGCGCTCCTTGGCGCACAGGCCCGGGCGCTTACGATCCATGTACACGACGCCTGCCCATCGACCAACACCGCGCTGCTCGCGCAGGAGACCGGCGAGGGAACGCAGGCACTATTCGCCGAAGAGCAGAGCGCCGGACGCGGCCGGCGCGGCCGGCGATGGCTGTCCTGTGTCGGCACGGGCATTACGTTTTCACTGCGCCGGGAGTTCGATCTGCCGCTGCGCGAGCTGAGCGGGCTGTCGCTCGTTGCCGGGGTCGCGGCGGTGCGCGCGCTGCGCGCGCTCGGCGCGCACGAGGTGGCGCTCAAATGGCCGAACGACCTGCTGGTGCGCGGCGAAAAGCTCGGCGGAATCCTGATCGAGACGCGCGCGCGGGGCGCGGCAGTGCGCGCGGTGATCGGCATCGGCGTCAACTGCCGCGCCACGCCGGGGCTGGAAGCGCGTCTGCGCCGGCGCATTGCGTCGCTGGACGAGGTCGCCTCGCCCGCACCGTCGCGCAACGAGGTCGCCGCGCGCGTGCTCAAGGAGCTGCTCGATGCGCTCGATGCGTTCGAGGCGCATGGCTTCGACGCCTTCCGCAACGATTGGGTGGCGATGCATGCCCACGAGGGGCGGCGCCTTCGAGTGAGACTCGCCGACGGGCGGGTGGTCGCGGGCGTCGCCGAGGGCCTGGCCGAGAATGGCGGGCTGCGCCTGCGGACCCGCAACGGCTTGCGTGCCGTGCATAGCGGCCGCGTGGTATCCGCGAGGGTCGGATGATTCTGGCGATCGACGCGGGCAACTCGCGCGTCAAGTGGGGCTGGCACGACGGCGCCGCCTGGGCGAGCCTCGCCACCGTGTCGCTGATCGAATTCGCCGCATCGAACCACGACATCAATCCGTTCGCCGCCACGCACGAGGACCCGGAGCGTATCGTCATCTCCAACGTTGCGGGCGAAGGGGCGCACCAGCTGCTCGTCAACTGGACGAGCATCTTCGACGCCGAGCCGCTGTGGCTGCGCGGCGAGGCCGAGCGCTGCGGCGTGCGCAACCGCTACGATCGGCCCGAGCAGCTCGGCTCGGACCGCTGGGCCTCGCTCGTGGCCGCGCGCGCACTGCACGGCGGGCCGTGCCTGGTGGTGAACGCCGGCACCGCCACCACCGTCGATGCGCTTTCAAAGGACGGCGAGTTTCTCGGCGGCCTGATCCTGCCGGGCGTCGACCTGATGCGCTTCGTGCTGCACGAGCACACCGGTCGGCTGCCAATGCAGGAAGGCGCGTATCGCGACACGCCGCGCAACACCATCGATGCGATTACCTCGGGCTGCCAGCAGGCGCAGGCCGGGGCGGTGGAGCGCATGCATCGCGTGATAGGCGGCGGCGATCTCCTGTGTTTGATCAGCGGCGGCGCCGGACGCAGCCTTGCGCAGCAGCTTACCGTTCCCTGCCGCTACGTCGAGAATCTGGTGCTTGAGGGACTGGCGCGCATCGCCTTGAGCGAGCGCGACAGCGCCACCTCGGACGCGCGCCGTGCGAGCTGAGCACATGCGCACGGTATTCCTGGTGCTGCTGCTCGCAAACCTGGCGTTTTTCGCCTGGTCGCGTTATCTGTCGCCCGGTGACCCGGCCACCGATCCGCAACCGCTGCTGCGCCAGGTCGAGCCCGAGCGCATAAGCATCATCGCCGCGGGCGATGACGCCACGCGCGCCCAGGAACTTGCGGCGATGACAGGATGCCTCGAATGGGGCGGGTTCTCGCTCGGCGAGGCGGCGCGCGCCCGCATCGCGCTCGCGCCGCTCGCGCTCGGCGCGCGCTTGAGTGAGGTCACCTCGGACGAGACCGCCAGTTGGTGGGTCTATTTGCCGCCCCAGGGCAGCCGCGAGGGCGCGCTGAAAAAGGTTTCCGAGCTCAGGGAGCTCGGCGAGGAGGACTACTACGTCGTGCCCGACGAAGGCCGCAACCGCTGGTCGGTCTCGCTCGGCATCTATCGCAGCGAGGAAGCGGCACAGACGCGGCTTGCGGCACTGCGTGGGAAAGGTGTGCGCAGCGCCGTGGTCGGGCCGCGCGAGCTGCCGGTAGAACAACGCTGGTTCCAGGTGCGCCGGGTCGACACCGAGCTGCGCACCCGGCTCGCCGAAATGGCGCAGCGATTCGCCGGTACCGGACTGCGCGAGTGCAGCGCGAATAGCTGATCGAGCCCGGCCCTCAGCCGAGCGGGTCGCCGGGTACGTGCTCCGCGACCATCTTGAGCAGCCGGTCGGCGCGTACCGGCTTGGTAAGGAAGCCGACCGCGCCGAGCTCGCGGCTGCGGGTGTCGCCCTCCTCCATCGATGTGAGAAAAATCACGGGGATCGGCGGTAGCGTGCGGTCGGCTTTGAGCGCCGCGATAAATTCGAAGCCATCCATGTGCGGCATCATCACGTCGCAGATGATCAGGTCGGGCGGCTTGGCCAGCACCATGTAGCCCGCCGAGATCGCGTCCTCCGCCACGCGCACCTCGTAGCCCGCATTGCCCAGGTGCAGCCTGAGCAGCTCGAGAATGCTCTCGTCGTCGTCGACCACCAGGATGCTGGCCTTGCTCATACGTGGGGAGCGCGCTCGAATGTCCGATGGGGCCGCGGTGCTGGTGCGCGGACTCGAACCGCGGACCTACTGATTACGAATCAGTTGCTCTACCAACTGAGCTACACCAGCGTGTGGCGCAGCATCGCTGCGCGGGGCGAATTATACGATGCGCGCCCGCGCGGCGTGTGAACTATTTCCGATATTTTGCTCCGCAGCGGACCGCTCGGTCGGCTCATTCCGCCGTTGGTCGCGCCAGCGTTGCGACCCGAACGCGCGCCTAACTAACATACCTCCAACGAAAGGGGTTTCACATGCGCAAGGCAGCCGGTTTCACGATCATCGAGCTCATGATAGTGGTGATGGTGCTCGCGATTCTCGCCGCGATCGCGATCCCCTCGTACCAGCAGTACATGATGCGTGGAAAAATCACCGAGGCGACCGCCAATCTATCCGATGTGCGGCTGCGCCTGGAGAAGTTCTACGCCGACAACCGAAACTACGGCGCCGGTGGCGTGTGCGGTGTACCGATGCCCGCCGCGGCGAACCAGCGCTACTTCGCCATAACGTGCGTCTCCGCCAACCCGGCCGGCGCGGGTGATCAGACCTACGTGGTCACCGCCACGGGCAATGGTGGCGAGGGCATGGGCGGCTTTACCTACACCCTGAACGAGTCGAACACCCGCAGCTCGACGATCACCGTGGGCGGCTGGAACAACTCCGCCACCTGCTGGATCTCGAAGAAGGGCGAATCGTGCTGAACATGCGCAAATCTGCGCAGCGCGGCTTCACGCTCATCGAGATGATGATCGGGCTGGTCATCATGGCGATCATTCTCATGGTGGCGCTACCCGCGTTCACCATCTTTCTGCAGAATCAGCAGATCCGGAACGCCGCCGAGTCCACGCTTTCGGGGCTGAACCTCGCGCGCACGGAGGCCGTGCGCCGCAACCAGCCGGTGCGCTTCCAGTTCGTGAGCGACCTGACGGCAGGCTGCGCGCTCGCGGCCAACTCGCTCGCCTGGGTGGTGAGCCTCGCCGACCCGACTGGCGCCTGCGACGTCGCACCCTCGGAAACAGTAGCGCCGCAGATCGTCCAGAAGCGTTCCGGCACCGAGGGTGTGCGCAACGCCGTGGTCGCCACCCTCGGCGGCACGACGGCCACCTTCAACGGCATCGGCATGCTCGCCGGTGCAGGCATCACCCAAGTGGACTTCACCAACTCGACCGGCGTCTGCGAGCACGTCGACCCGGCAAACGGCACCATGCGCTGCCTGCGGATCCTGGTCTCGACCGGCGGCCAGGCGCGCATGTGCGATCCGAAAGTGGTCGCCCCGGTGCTGCCGGACGTCGACCCGCGGGCCTGCTGAGGAGGAACGCCATGAGACCCCGCGCACGCAACAAGCAAGAGGGCGTCATGCTGCTCGAGGCGCTGATCGGGATCCTGATCTTCTCGATCGGCATCCTCGCCATGCTCGGCATGCAGGCGATCGGCATGCGCGCCACCATCGACGCCAAGTACCGCTCCGAGGCGAGCTATCTCGCCAACCAGGTGATCGGCCAGATGTGGGTCGATCGCACCAACCTGCCCAACTATGCGACGACCGGCCCGGCCTACGCGCCGCGCGACGCATGGGTCGCGCGGGTCGATGCGACGCTGCCGCGCAACGTCGCGAATCTCGCCACCACGACGCCGATCATCGCCGTCGCCGGCCAGCAGGTCACCATCACCGTGCGCTGGATGCGCCAAGGCGATGATGCCGTGAGCCAGCACGTGGCGATCGCGCAGATCGTCGGACCCTCCTGAGGCGCGCCATGAGAAACAACGTCATGAAGATCTATCAGCGCGGCATGAGCCTGGTCGAGATCCTGGTCGCGGTGGCGATCGGCCTGATCGGCATCCTGATCATTACCCAGGCCTACATCACCAGCGACAACTTCAACCGCACTACGCTCGGCGAAGGCGGCGCGCAGACCAACGGCACGATCGCGCTCTTCACGCTCGAGCGCGAGCTGCGCATGGCGGGCTACGGCATCGCCAACTCGGCAGCTCTGGGCTGCGGCAACATCAACTATTACCGCGGCGGGCAGTATTCAGCGAATCTGGGCGGGCCGCTACCGAACATCCAGGTCGCACCGGTGGTGATCGCGACCACGCCCGGCGCGCCCGACCAGGTCACGGTGATGTATTCGAGCACCTCCGAAGCCATCGTGCCGACCACGCTCAGCAAGTCGATGCCGAATCCCTCGTCCATCCTGACGGTGGATGGCACGGCGGGCTTCGAGGTCCCGGACCTGGTCCTGATGGTCAACAAGAACCCGCCGCAGACCTGCACCCTGATGGAGGTCACGAGCGTGTCGGCGCCGAGCTCCAACATCCAGCACAACCCGGGCGGCCTCGGCTACAACCCGGCGGGCGGCGGTCTGTTCCCCGCCTACCAGAAGGACGACTTCCTGTTCAACCTCGGTGTCCCACGGGTGCGCAGCTACGCGATCGTCAACAACAACCTGCGGCTCACCGACATGGC
>JBFKUL010000032.1:0-17064 GCA_041635755.1 Burkholderiales bacterium
ACACCGACATGTACCCGGGCATGGCCAAGCAGGCGCGCGACGAGAAGTTCGAGGAGATCGCGGACTGGTTCGAGACGCTGGCGAAGGCCGAGCGCTCGCACGCCAACCGCTTCCAGAAGGCGCTCGACGCGCTGGCCGACTGAAGGAAACCGAATTGGAGCGGGGTGCGCTTGTCTTCCATAATCGAACGGATCGTGCGATGCCGCAGATTGCAAAGCAAACACTGATGTCGCTCGAGACCTACGCGAAACAGCGCGGCGCGTTTCGCGCCCGGGTCATCGAGCACAAAAAGCGCCGCGCCGTGCGGCTCGGCGAGCATGTCACGCTGATCTTCGAAGATGAGCTCACTATCCGCTACCAGGTGCAGGAAATGCTGCGTATTGAGCGTATCTTCGAGGAACGCGGCATCGAGGACGAGCTCGCCGCCTACAATCCGCTCATTCCCGATGGCACGAATTTCAAGGCCACGATGATGATCGAGTATCCGGAGCCGGCGGAGCGCCGCCGCATGCTCGGCAGGCTTAAAGGCGTCGAGGATCGCGTCTGGGTTCAGGCTGCGGGATGCGAGCGTGTGTACGCGGTCGCCGACGAGGACCTCGAGCGCGAAAACGAGGAGAAAACCTCGTCGGTGCATTTCCTGCGCTTCGAGCTCAGCGAAGAAACGCGCAAGGCGCTGACACACGGGGTCGCGCTGTCCGTCGGCGTAGATCATCCAGCGTACCGGGCAGCGCTTGACCCGGTGCCCGACGAAGTGCGCGCGGCGCTGGTCGAGGATCTCGCCTGAGGCGGCGCATGCGACTCATCGCGGCATTGGTCGCTGGGGCCCTGGGTCTGGCGCAGCCGGAGGCGGCTGCCCAGGTGAAAAGCGATTGGGAGCGCGAGCAGGAAAAACGCAACTGGCGCGATAGCGAGGTGCTTCTTCCGCCCTATCCGCAGGGGGCCAATTTGCTGGAATTCGCTGTGAGCTCTGCGGGCACCTTCAGATTCTTCGTGGATCCGGCCTCGCTCTCGGTCAGCCCGGATGGGGTAATTCGTTACACGCTGCTCGCGCGTAGCCCGAGTGGCGTGGACAACGTCAGCTACGAAGGCATCCGTTGCATAGTCAGCGAGTTCAGGATATACGCCATCGGCCACGGCGATGGCGCGTGGTCGCGCCGGGAGCGGCCGTGGCAACGCATCGAAACCAAGAGCGTCAAGCGCTGGCACCATGCGCTGGAGCGCGAATACTTCTGTCCGCAAGGGATGCCTATCGCCAGCGCGGCCGAGGGCGTCGACGCACTACGCCGCGGCAAGCATCCAAAGGCCGGCATCACGACGCTCGACTAGGCCGGTGCCCTCCCCGGCATTCGGGGCGGGCCGTGCTAAAGGACGACCAGGTTGTCCCGGTGGATGAGCTCGGGCTCGTCGACATAGCCCAGAATCGATTCGATGTCGCTCGAGGGATGCCGCATGATGAGGCGTGCTTCAGACGCAGCATAGTTGACCAGTCCGCGCGCAACTTCCCGGCCCCCGGGGTCGAGGCAGCCGACCACCTCACCGCGCTCGAAATCACCGCCCACGTCGATTACGCCGATTGGCAACAGGCTCTTGCGATCCTGCACCAGCGCCTTGACCGCGCCGGGATCCAGGCGCAGGCGGCCGCTGACCATGAGGTGATCGGCGAGCCATTGCTTGCGCGCCGCAAGCGGCACGGTCTGCGCGCGCAGCAGCGTACCAATGCGCTCGCCGCTCGCCAGGCGCAGCAACACGTCGGGCTCGCGTCCCGAAGCAATGACCGTATGGGCGCCGCTGCGCGCCGCACGCCTGGCTGCCAGCACCTTGGTGATCATGCCGCCACGCGCGAGCGTGCTGCCGGCGCCACCCGCCATGGCCTCGAGCCGTAAATCGCCGGCCGGAGCTTCCTCCACGAGTTTGGCATCGGGTTTGCGCCGAGGATCGACTTCGTACAGACCGCCCTGGTCCGTAAGGATCACGAGTGCGTCGGCCTCGACCAGATTCGCAACCAGCGCGGCGAGCGTGTCGTTGTCGCCGAACTTGATCTCGTCCGTGACGACGGTGTCGTTCTCGTTAATCACCGGGATTGCGCCAAGATCGAGCAAGGTACGGATCGTTGAGCGCGCATTCAGGTAGCGCTTTCGGTCACTCATGTCCGCATGGGTGAGCAATACCTGCGCGGTGGCCAATCCATGCTCGCGAAAGCACGTTTCGTAGCATTGCACGAGGCCCATCTGGCCGACAGCGGCCGCTGCCTGCAGTTGATGCAATGCATGCGGCCGTCGCTTCCAGCCCAGGCGCTGCAAGCCTTCTGCAATCGCGCCGCTTGACACCAGGACAGTCTGTTTGCCGAGCCGGTGCAGCTTGGCGATCTGCGCACTCCAGCGCGCGATTGCCTCGACGTCGAGCCCTCGACCTTCGTTCGTCACCAGCGATGAGCCGACTTTGACGACGAGCGTTGTAGCTTTGGCAAGGGGTCCGGTCACGTTGGCGTCCGTCAGGCGGCGTCCCGCGCCCCGGTTTCCCCGCCGCCTGCCCCGGAGAGAAAGCCATGCGCCGCACCGCACACCTTGCGGCAGCCTTCGCCGCTCAGCGCGGAGATCTTGAACCACGGCTTTTTCCAGCGCAGCGTGCGCAGGATACGCGCGATGCGCCGGTCAGCATCCGGCGAGAGGTCGATCTTGTTGAACACCAGCCAGCGCGGCTTGCGGTAAAGCGACTCGTCGTATTTCTTCAGCTCCAGCGCGATGGCGCGGGCGTCACGCGCAGGGTCTGCAGTTTCATCCAGCGGTTCGATGTCGATCAAATGAAACAGTAGACGGGTACGCGCAAGATGACGCAGGAACTGATGACCGAGGCCGGCACCCTCGGCAGCGCCTTCGATGAGGCCCGGTATATCGGCGATAACGAAGCTTGCGTTCTGCCCGATACGCACTACGCCGAGCGAGGGGTTCAGGGTCGTGAACGGGTAATCGGCGACTTTCGGGCGCGCGCTCGAAACTGCGCGGATAAACGTCGATTTGCCCGCGTTCGGCAGGCCCAGAAGTCCGACGTCGGCTAGCACGCGCAGCTCGAGCTGGAATTCCCGGCTTTCGCCCGGCCCACCCCGGGTGAACTGACGCGGCGCGCGATTGATGCTCGATTTGAAATGCAGGTTACCGAGCCCGCCCGCACCGCCCTTCGCGATCAGGACCCGCTCGCCGTGTGTGGCCAGATCGGCGACCAGCTCGTCGGTCACCGCGTCGCGGATCACGGTGCCGATCGGCATGCGCAGCTCGACGTCGCGCCCCGCTTTCCCGTAGCAATCGGAGCCGTGGCCGCGCTCGCCATTCTCGGCGCGATGGATGCGGGCGAAGCGGTAATCGATCAGGGTATTGATGTTGCGGTCGGCAAGCGCGAAAACACTGCCGCCGCGACCGCCATCGCCCCCGTCCGGTCCGCCGCGCGGCACATACTTCTCGCGCCGGAAGCTGGCAGAGCCATCTCCGCCCTTGCCGGCATGCACCTGGATCTTCGCTTCGTCGATGAACTTCATGGGGGTTGAGGACCAATAAAAAAGCCCTACCGGAATCGATAGGGCCTTTTCAGGGCTCCCGGCGTGCGCGCCGGGAGCCGTACCGGCTCCCTTGAATTACGCCGGGATGACGTCGACCGTCTTGCTGCTGCCTTCGCCCCTGACGACGTACTTGACGGTGCCCGAGGCCTTCGCAAACAGCGTATGGTCACGCCCCGTGCCGACATTGTTGCCGGCGTGGATGCGCGTACCGCGCTGCCGCACCAGGATCTGGCCGGCATTGACTTGCTCGCCGCCATAGACCTTGACGCCGAGGCGCTTGGCCTGTGAGTCGCGCCCGTTGCGCGAGCTGCCACCTGCTTTCTTGTGTGCCATGGGTTCCTCCGTGCTCAGGCGCCGGCGACGATGTCGTCGATCCGCACCTCGGTATAGTTCTGTCGATGTCCCTGCGATTTCTGGTAGTGCTTGCGGCGCCGCAGCTTGAAGATCTTGACCTTGTCGCCGCGACCGTGCGATACGACCGTCGCCTTGACCTTGGCGCCGGCTACGGTCGGGGCACCGATGCGCACCGACTCGCCCTCGCCGACCATCAGCACTTCCTCGAATGAAACGGCGGCGCCGACGTCCGCAGACAGCGATTCGAGACGCAGCTGTTCGCCCGATTCGACCCGGTACTGCTTGCCGCCGCTTTTGATGATGGCGTACATAGGGAATAATCCGTTAGGTGGCCTGCAAAGACTTGGAATTATAGGAGATTTCTGGAACGCGCGTCAAAGCCTGCCGTGCTAAGCTTCGCGCCCTGCCGCAGGCCAGATTTCGCCGCCGACCACGCCCCATGGCTCAGCTGCCCGCACTTGATCCGATTACCGAGGAAATGCGGCGGGTCGACGCCCTGATCACCGAGCGACTGAACTCGGACGTCGCCTTGGTGCGCAACGTTGCCGATTACATCGTTTCGGGCGGCGGCAAGAGGCTGCGACCGGCCTTGCTGCTGCTCGCCGCCGGAGCCGCGAACTATCGCGGCGATGCGCGCTTTGAGCTCGCTGCGGTGGTTGAGTTCATTCACACGGCGACATTGCTGCATGACGACGTGGTCGACGAGTCGCGTCTGCGGCGCGGCCGCGAGACTGCCAACGCGGCATTCGGCAATGCAGCCTCGGTGCTCGTGGGCGATTTCCTCTACTCCCGGGCATTCCAGATGATGGTCGGCGTAAAGAGCATGCGCGTGATGCAGGTCCTCGCGGATGCGACCAACACGATCGCCGAGGGCGAGGTCATGCAGTTGATCAACTGCCACGATCCGACCGTGGACGAAGCGGGTTACCTTGAGGTGATCCGGCGAAAGACCGCCAAGCTGTTCGAGGCCGCAGCGCGCCTTGGGGGCGTTCTCGGAGAGGTCTCGCCGCTGCTCGAGGGCGGGCTCGCGCAGTACGGCATGCACCTTGGAACGGCGTTCCAGCTGATCGACGACGTGCTCGACTACTCGGGCGACCCGCAGTCAATCGGCAAGAGTCTTGGCGACGATCTCGCAGAAGGCAAACCAACGCTGCCGCTCATACGCACCATGCAAGCCGGGTCGCCGGCGCAGGCCGCTCTGGTGCGCACCGCCGTCGCGCATGGCGGACGGGATGATTTTCCGCACGTGCTCGAGGCGATCAAGGACTGTGGCGCGCTCGATTACGCGCGGTCGGTCGCGATCGGCGAGGCTGAGGCCGCGCGCCTGGCGCTCGCGCCGTTGCCGCGTTCAGTTCACAAGGATTCTTTGCTAGAATTGGCCGCTTTTTCCGTGACGCGCAGCAGTTGAGGGTGCACTGGACCGTTGCATGACGGGGTTCCAGAGGGCCAGGTTCATCACCGGCCACCCGCCCGTCTCGTCGCGCGCCACGGACTCACCTTCGGGGTGTAGCTCAGCCTGGTAGAGTACTGCGTTCGGGACGCAGGTGTCGGAGGTTCAAATCCTCTCACCCCGACCATCCTCCTTTTTTGCCCGGCGTACTGCCGCGGTCTCTTACATAATGCGGGTCCATGGGCCGACTGATATTGATCGCAGTCGCGGTCGCCGTGGTGGTCTGGCTGCTGCGACGCGCGCTCGCGGAGCCTAAGGACCGCTCGGCCCGACCGCCGGAAGGCGGCAGCAAGCCGGGCGAGCTGGTCCGCTGCGCCTACTGCGGGTTGCATCTGCCGCGCGCCGAGGCGCAAACCGCGGGCGGCCGCCATTTCTGCAGCGAAGACCACGCGGCGCGAGGCCCGCGGAGCGACGCATGAACGCCCCCACAATTCTGGTGCGCGCCCAGGCGGCGCGTGACGAGCGCGCCGCCGAGTCGTACTGGATTTCTCTGCGGTATTTCAACCTCTACCGCATTCTCGTGGCCGGGCTGTTCCTCGGCATCGCGATCGTCTACGAGGACTCGCTCAATCTGGGCTCGCAGAATCTCGACCTGTTCAGGTATGTAAGCGCGGGCTACGTCTTTGTCGGCTTCATGCTGCACGGGGTGCTGCGCAACCTGCGCGACCGCTTCGACCTTCAGCTCTCCATCCACATTTGCGCTGACATCGTTGCCATCGTGCTCCTCATGTACGCCAGCGGCGGCATCCGCAGTGGGCTTGGCGTCATGCTGCTCATCGCCATTACGGGCGCCGCGTTGCTCGCGCGCCGCCGCTTTGCGTTTCTGTACGCGGCGCTTGCAAGCATCGCCTTGCTGCTCGAGCAGAGCTTCTGGGTGCTGGTGCACGACGCGCCGACGGCCAGTTATCTCCAGCCCGGCCTGCTATCGATGGGCTGCTTCGCGGTGGCAGGGGTCACAAGCTGGCTCGCCGAGCGCGTCGCAACCAACGAGCGGCTTGCCCGTCAGCGCGGCCGGGAGCTCGAGACTCAGATGCGGGTCAACCAGCTGGTCATCGAGGACATTCCGGACGGCGTACTGGTGCTCGATCGCGAGGGGCGCGTCGTTCAGCACAACCCGCAGGCCAAACGCCTGCTCGGGGTGGACCCACTGCTCGGATCGGAAATCGCGCGCCTGCTGCCGGCTTTTGCCGGACGCTGGCGGTCGTGGCGCGACGAGAAGGGCGCCGCGCCGCCGGCGGCATTTGATCTTGAGGCGCGCGGCAGGGGCATCCGCGTCCGCCTGCTCGACACCGGCACCGAGGAGGAGTTCGGCGTGCTGTTCGTCGAGGACACGACGCGCTCGCGCGAACAGGCGCAGCAGCTCAAGCTTGCCGCCATGGGTCGCCTTACGGCCAGCATCGCGCACGAAATCCGCAATCCATTGTCGGCCATCAGTCACGCCGCCGAGCTGCTCGGCGAGGAAAAGCGTGAGCGTGACCGCGATCGCCTGTGCCGCATCATCAATGACAATACGCGTCGGCTGGAGCGGCTGGTCTCGGACGTGATGCAGCTCAACCGGCGCGACCGGGTCTCGCTCGAGCGTGTTCATCTCAATCGCTGGCTACCGGCGTTCATCGAGGAGTTCGTCGCCAATGAGGGTGTGAGGCCGGAGCGCTTCATCATCGAGGCCACGGGCGATGCGCACGTCGAGTTCGATCGCGAGCACCTGCGTCAAGTGCTTTGGAATCTGTTGCGCAATGCCGTGCGGTACGCGCGCAACGAGCCGCGCAGTGTCCGCATCACGCTTGTATCGTTCGTCGATCAAGTAGAATTAGGTATCGTCGACAACGGGCCGGGCGTGCCGGCGGCCAATCACGGTCAGCTTTTCGAGCCCTTCTTCACGACCGACGCAAAAGGAACCGGGCTGGGCCTGTACATCGCGCGCGAGCTGTGCACGGCCAATCGGGCAACGCTCGAATATGTCGACGATACTCCGGGAGCGCATTTCAGGATTCTTTGCAGGGAGGCAGGCGCCGCATGAAGCGCAGTGAACGGCGCGGGCAGAAGCTCGACAGCCAGGTCCTGGTGGTGGACGATGAACCCGATATCCGCGAGCTGCTGGAGTTGACGCTCATCAAGATGGGGCTCGGCGTGGTCGCCGTGGAATCGATCAGCGCGGCCAAGGAGCGGCTCGAGAAGGACCGCTTTGCGCTTTGCCTGACGGACATGCGCTTGCCGGACGGCGAAGGGCTGGAGCTGGTGCGCCATATTGCTGGAATGCGGGGCGATCTGCCCGTTGCGGTGATCACCGCCTACGGCAGCGCGGAGAACGCGGTAGCGGCCCTCAAGGCCGGCGCCTTCGACTACGTTTCGAAGCCAGTGGGCCTGGAACAGCTGCGCGCGCTCGTGCGTTCCGCGCTGTCTCTGCCCGATCAGATCGGAACGCCGGTAAAAGGGCAGCGACTTCTTGGTACCAGCGCCCCGTTGCAGCAGGTACGAGCGCTGATCGCCAAACTTGCGCGTACACAGGCCCCCGTATACGTCTGCGGCGAGTCGGGCAGCGGCAAGGAGCTGGCCGCACGCCTGATTCACGACAATGGCGCGCGGCGCGACAAGCCTTTCGTACCGGTCAATTGCGGCGCGATACCGGAGACGCTCGTCGAGAGCGAGTTCTTTGGTTACCGAAAGGGCGCCTTTACCGGTGCCGAACACGATCGGGACGGTTTCTTTCAGGCCGCCAACGGCGGAACGCTGTTTCTCGACGAGGTTGCCGATTTGCCGCTAGGCATGCAGGTGAAGTTACTGCGGGCGATCCAGGAAAAGCGTGTCCGCAAGGTTGGCGCCACGCAGGAGGAACCCGTCGACGTGCGCGTGATCTCGGCGACGCACGAGGACTTGTCGAAATGCGTCGAGGCCGGGCGTTTCCGCCAGGACCTGTTCTATCGGCTGAACGTCATTGAGCTGAAGATGCCGTCGCTGCGCGAGTGCCGGGAGGACATCCCGCAGATTGCACAGAGCATTCTCGAGCGACTTACGGCCGGCGCCGGCGCGCCGCCCGCAACGCTGTCGCCGGCGGCCCTCGAGGAGCTCACGCGCTACGATTTTCCAGGCAACATCCGCGAACTCGAGAACGTCCTGGAGCGGGCAACAGCCTTGGCGGCCTCGCCCGAGATCCAGCCGGACGACCTGCGTCTGCGCCTTTTTCCCACGGAGGGCGGGGCTGCAGACGGGCCGCGTGCGGACGGGGGTGGACCGGCCGCGCCGCTGCCGCAATACCTTGACCAGGTCGAGCGCGAGGCGATCATGAGCGCGCTGTCCAAGACCGGCTTCAATCGCACCGCGGCGGCGAAGCTGCTTGGCATCACGTTTCGCCAGCTTCGCTATCGCATGCAGCGGCTAGGCATCCGCGACCCTGCGCCGCCGGCGGTCGATCGCGGGGAATGAACCTCGGGCCTGACGGTCGCGTTGCCGGGGCGCGCTTTGTCGCCTCGCCGAACTGCGATGAGCGACCGCTGCAGGCGCCGGTGACGCTGCTCCTGCTTCACTCGATCAGCCTGCCTCCAGGCGAGTACGACGGCGATGCGGTCGAGCGGCTCTTTACCAACCGGCTCGACCCGCTCGCGCATCCGTACTTCCGCCCAATCGCCGATCAGCGGCTGTCCGCGCATTTCTTTGTGCGCCGCAGCGGAGAACTGGTGCAGTTCGTACCGACACACCTTCGTGCCTGGCATGCAGGGGCTTCGGCGTGGCGCGGATGCGAGCGATGCAACGACTTCTCGATCGGCGTGGAGTTGGAAGGTACGGACCAATCCGAGTTCACCGACGCGCAGTACACGACGCTTGCCGCGCTGACGCGCGTGCTGCGCGACGCGTTTCCGCTGCGCGACATCGCCGCCCACAGCGATGTCGCACCGATGCGCAAGACCGATCCCGGTGCACGCTTCGACTGGCCGCGCCTCCTGCGCGATCTGAGCCGCGCGTAGCGCGCGGCGTCTCTCAATTTGAGCATTCGTGCACGTGCGCGATGCATCGGCGCACTTGGCGCTTGCAAATTTCTCTTGCAATGGTAAATTGCGCGCACTAGTATTAGTTCCGCGATCAGGGCCAAGCACTAGATATTGTGTTTTTTGCCAAAGACGCACGGGGGGATGCCCGGCGCAAGGCGAAGGCTGCAAGGGAGGGTAGTAGGAAATGCAGATTGCTCAGGGAAGCACCGTGTCGAACCAATCTTTGAGCGTCAGCGTTCCGGATCCGAGCCCAGAAAGCCGCGCAAGCTACTCCGAATACCGCGTCATCCGGCGTAACGGCGCCGTGGTCGGGTTTGAGCCAGGCAAGATCTCGGTCGCCATTACCAAGGCATTCTTGGCCATCAATGGCAGCCAGGGTGCCGCCTCGGCGCGCATCCGCGAGCTTGTAGCGAGGTTTACCGAGACCGTGGTCAACGCGCTGCAGCGCCGTCAGCCTCAGGGCGGTACCTTCCATATTGAAGACATCCAGGACCAGGTCGAACTGGCCCTGATGCGCTCGGGCGAGCACGACGTCGCCAGGGCCTACGTGCTGTATCGGGAAGAGCGCTCGAGGGCCCGTGCGCTTGAAAAAGCGACCCGCGACAGCAAAGTCGCGGAGCCGGTCCTGCGGGTAGTGGAGCGGGGAGAGCACCGCTCGCTCGATCTCGAGGCCCTTAAGCGCCTTCTGGCTTCGGCCTGCATCGGCTTGGAGGGTGCAGCGTCTTCGGATCCGATCCTGGAGGCGACGCTGCGCGACCTGTATGACGGCGTGCCAATGGAGGAGGTGCGCAAGTCCGCGATCCTCGCCGCGCGCGCGCTGATCGAAAAGGACCCTGCTTATAGCTATGTCACGGCGCGGCTGCTCTTGCATACGATCCGCCTGGAGGTCCTGGGCGAGGAAGTGGGCCAACAGGAGATGGACACGCGCTACGCGGTCTATTTCCCGCAGTTCATCGAGCGCGGCATCGAGGCCGAGCTGCTGGTGCCCGAGCTCGCCAAATTCGACCTCGAGCGGCTGGGCGCAGCGCTCGACGCCAGGCGCGACCTGAAATTCGGCTACCTGGGCCTGCAAACGCTGTACGACCGCTACTTTCTGCATGTCGGGGGGCGGCGGATTGAACTGCCGCAGGCGTTCTACATGCGCGTGGCCATGGGGCTGGCACTGAACGAGAAGGATCGCGAGGCGCGTGCGATCGAGTTTTACGACACGCTCTCGACCTTCGACTTCATGAGCTCGACCCCGACGCTGTTCAACTCGGGCACGCTGCGATCCCAGCTCTCGTCCTGTTACCTGACGACCGTGTCGGACGACCTCGAGGGCATCTACGACGCCATTAAGGAGAATGCGCTCCTGGCGAAGTATGCGGGCGGGCTCGGCAATGACTGGACGCCGGTACGTGCGCTTGGCTCGCATATCAAAGGGACCAACGGCAAGTCGCAGGGCGTTGTGCCGTTCCTCAAGGTGGTCAACGACACCGCCGTGGCGGTGAACCAGGGCGGCAAACGCAAGGGGGCGGTGTGCTCGTACCTCGAGACCTGGCACCTCGATATCGAGGAATTCCTCGAGCTTCGCAAGAACACCGGCGATGATCGTCGGCGCACCCACGACATGAACACGGCGAACTGGATTCCCGACCTGTTCATGAAGCGGGTTGCCGAGAATGCGGACTGGACGATGTTCAGCCCGGCCGATGCGCCGGAGCTGCACGACAAGTGTGGCAAGGCCTTCGAAGAGGCCTATCTGCGCTACGAGGACAAGGTGGCGCGCGGCGAGATCAAGCTCTACAAGCGCATTCCCGCAGTGCAGCTGTGGCGCAAGATGCTCAGCATGCTGTTCGAAACGGGGCATCCTTGGATCACCTTCAAGGACCCATGCAACGTCCGCAGCCCGCAGCAGCACGTCGGCGTCGTGCACAGCTCGAACCTGTGCACCGAGATCACGCTCAACACCTCGAAGGACGAGATCGCGGTGTGCAACCTCGGCTCGGTGAACCTGCCTGCACACATGATCGAGGGTGGGCTCGACTTCGAAAAGCTCAAGCGCACCATCCGCACGGCCATGCGGATGCTCGACAACGTCATCGACATCAACTATTACGCCGTCGACAAGGCGCGTAACTCGAATCTGCGCCACCGCCCCGTGGGCCTGGGAATCATGGGTTTCCAGGACTGCCTGCACCGATTGCGGGTGCCGTATGCCTCGCAGGAAGCGGTTGAGTTTGCCGACCGGTCGATGGAAATGGTCGCCTACGGCGCTTATTGGGCCTCCACTGAACTTGCCGAGGAGCGCGGCCGCTACAGCTCGTTCGAGGGGTCGCTGTGGGACAGTGGGGTGCTGCCGCAGGACACGCTTGACTTGCTTGCCGCGGAGCGCGGCGGTTACGTCGAGGTCGATCGTTCCGCGACGCTCGATTGGGACGCCTTGCGCGAGCGCATCCGCGCCCACGGCATGCGCAACTCAAACTGTCTCGCCATCGCTCCGACGGCGACGATCGCCAACATCGTCGGCGTATCGGCATCGATTGAGCCCACCTATCAGAACCTGTACGTAAAGTCGAACCTGTCGGGCGAGTTCACCGTAGTCAACGAGTATCTCGTGACCGACCTGAAGCGCTTCGGAATCTGGGACGAGGTCATGATCGCCGACCTCAAGTACTTCGACGGCAATCTTGCGCGGATCGACCGCGTGCCCGCAGAGCTGCGGCGTCTTTACGCCACCGCGTTCGAGGTCGAGCCCAAATGGCTCGTTGAAGCGGGGGCGCGGCGGCAGAAGTGGATCGACCAGTCGCAGTCGCTCAACATCTACATGGCCGGCGCTTCGGGCCGCAAGCTGGACGAGACCTACAAGCTTGCCTGGATCCGGGGTCTCAAGACCACGTATTACCTGCGCGCACTGGGTGCGACACACGCGGAGAAATCGACCACCAAGACCGGACATCTGAACGCGGTGCCGACCTCGGCTGACGGGGGTGAGGCATCCGGTGAGTCGACCCCGTTCTGCGCTATTGACAATCCCGAGTGCGAAGCCTGCCAGTAGGCGCGCCTTCGCGACAGGAACACAAGGAGGATCGATGCTCAAGTTCGAGGAACACGGCAAGCTGAACGCCGTTCCAGGCCTCGCGATCCCGCCCGTGAGCGGCTTCGTCCCGGGATCGGGCGGCGCGGAAGAGCGCTTTGCGGCGGGCAACGCTTTCCGCCGCGTCACGGTCGACGACAAGCGCATCATCAACTCGCGTGCCGACGTCAACCAGCTGGTTCCGTTCAAGTACAAGTGGGCGTGGGAAAAGTACATTTCGGCATGTGCCAACCACTGGATGCCGCAGGAAATCAACATGAGCCGCGACATCGCGCTCTGGAAGGACCCGAACGGGCTGACCGAGGACGAGCGCCGGGTGGTGCGGCGTAACTTGGGGTTCTTCGTTACGGCGGACTCGCTCGCGGCGAACAATATCGTGCTCGGGACCTACCGCCACATCACGGCACCGGAATGCCGCCAGTACCTGCTGCGCCAGGCCTTCGAGGAGGCCATTCACACCCACGCCTACCAATACATCGTGGAGAGCCTGGATCTCGATGAGGGCGAGGTATTCAACGCCTATCACGAGATCCCCTCGATCCGGGAAAAGGATGAGTTCCTGATCCCGTTCATTGAAACGCTTACTGATCCCGCCTTCATCACCGGCACGCCCGAGGCGGATCAGAAGCTCCTCAAGAGCCTGATCGTGTTCTCCTGCCTGATGGAGGGGTTGTTCTTCTACGTCGGCTTCGCCCAGATCCTGTCGCTCGGCCGGCAGAACAAGATGACCGGCGCAGCCGAGCAGTACATGTACATTCTTCGCGACGAGTCGATGCACTGCAATTTTGGCATCGACCTGGTCAATCAGATCAAGCTCGAGAATCCTCACTTGTGGACCGCGCGTTTCCGTGAGGAGGTGCAGGACCTGTTTCGGCGCGCAGTCGAGCTCGAGTACCGTTACGCCGAAGACACGATGCCGCGCGGCGTGCTCGGACTCAATGCGCCGATGTTCAAGGAGTATCTGCGCTTCATCGCGAACCGGCGTTGCCAGCAGATTGGACTCGACACATTGTTTCAAGGAGCGAATAATCCGTTCCCATGGATGAGCGAAATGATCGATCTCAAGAAGGAACGAAATTTCTTCGAGACGCGAGTGATCGAGTACCAGACGGGCGGAGCGCTGAGCTGGGACTGAGCCCGGCTCTTTTTTTGCCCGCGGGAGACGCTCATGCAGGAAGAACGAAGCACGGTTCACCGGGTCACCGCCTGCAAGGCGGAGGAGGACTACCGACTGTGGTTGCGGTTCGAGGATGGGCTGGAGGGCAGCGTGTTCCTCGGCAATCTTCTCGAGATCGGCGCGTTCCAGCTCTGGCGCGACGTTCGCGAATTCGAGAAGGTCAGCGTCGATCCGGAGTCGGCGACCGTGACTTGGGAGGGAGGCATCCGGCTCGATCCGGACATCCTGTATCAGGATCTGGTCTCGCGAGGGTCGGCTTGATGCGACGTTTCGACGAATTCAATCCGTCGGCCGGAATTTCCCGGCAGGCGGTTGGATAGTTCGGGCCGGTATGGCCGGACTTTTTTTGTGTAACTTCCTTTAAGGAGATCGTTATGGCTACCAAGGCCAAGAAGAAGGCTAAGAAGTCCGCCAAGAAGAAGAAGAAGAAGGCTGCTGCAAAGAAAAAGAAGAAGAAGGCAGCAAGAAAAACCGCCAAGAAAAAGGCGACGGGCAAGAAGAAGGCAGCCAAGAAGAAGAAAAAGGCAGCCAAGAAGAAGCCTAAGAAGGCTGCCAAGAAGAAGAAGAAAGCGAGAAAGCCCGCTAAACCTAAGGCCAGCTCTGCGGCCCCATCGGCGACGGCTCCAGCTGCACCGTCGTCGACCGCTGCGACCCCCGGCGCGAGAACCGCGCTGAATCCAGCGGCCGCTTGGCCGTTTCCAACCGGCTCCCGGCCGTAACCGGGAACCGATCGGGAACGAGGCGCGGGGGTTTATGCCCCTGCGCCAGGCCTTCGAAGCTCCGCGGACCGCCTTGGTCCATCGGCTTAACGTTGAGACTGGGGCCGGTCCGCGAGTCTTCTCTTGATCCCGGCTGAGGGGTCAGCCGGGCTCAACCTCTGCGCCGGTATTCTACCGGCCCGCTTCACCCGCAACAAACGAAAAACCGGTGCAGAAACAGGCGTTTCGCGCTGCACTGAGGGGCGGCTCCGAATCGCTTGGAAGTGGTTGACCATGAAGCGTTTTCGGCTTTACAATCACGGTTGTTGCAATGCAGCAAAGGGCGTTTTCAGACCGGCCGAGGCCGACGGCGACCGATCGCAAGAAATTGTGACCTTTGCCACAGAACGCTTGACGCCCCATAGAATCCCACGTGCGTCGCTAGTGCCCGACGGTAGGGCAAAGCGGTGGGAGGAGGGGGCGCTCAACAACAGGCCAGTGGCCGCGCCCGAAAGCTAGGAGGACATCATGGAAGCACTTGGAAACTTTGCTCGCATGAGCGGACTCGCGGCAGCGTTTCGTGTTCTTTATATGACCCGCGGCTTGTTCGCGCTCGTAGGTCTGGCCGCGGTGCTCGCGGTAGGACTGCCCGGGCCGCGCGAAGCGCTGATCAACGAAGTTCTGGCTGCCGCGCGGGCCGGGAACGACTACGCAGGCAACGCGAGTGGACCTGTGATCGCGGTCAGCGACGAGCAGGGCGAGGGCGCACTCGGCCGTGAGCAGCGCGCGGTCACCGAGTTCATCGCCAAGCGTTACCGCGTCGCCGAGGAGGCGGCCGGCCGCTTCGTTTCGACCGCATACCGTGCCGGGCGGGAGCACAAGGTCGACCCGCTGCTGATCTTGGCGGTCATGGCGATCGAGTCGCGCTACAACCCGGTGGCGGAAAGCTTTCTCGGCGCCAAGGGACTGATGCAGGTCATCGCCAAGTACCACCCGGAGAAGCTGGCCGAGCACGGCGGCGAGCAGGCGCTGCTCAACCCCGAGATCAACATCCAGGTGGGCGCGCAGATCCTGCGCGAGTACCTGCGCCGCTTCGGCGAGATCGAGACCGCGCTGCAGATGTACGGCGGTGCGTTCGACGAGCCGACCCAGCAGTACGCGAACAAGGTGCTCGCCGAGCGAGCCCGCCTCGAGCAGACGCTGCGGCGCTCCCGCCGCGAAGTCTGACCGGTCGGCTCAGCCGCGCGCGCCGCAGTAGCGGGCGATGCGGCGTGCGCCTTCCTCCAGGTCCTCCATGCTGCGCGTGTAGGAAAAGCGCATGAAGTGGCGGGTCTCGTTCGCGCCGAAATCCAGTCCCGGCGTCGCGGCGACCGCCTCCGCCTCCAGCAGGCCGAGCGCGAACGTTCGCGCATCCGCGTTCACCGACGAGCAATCCGCGTAGACATAGAAGGCCCCGTTCGGGTGAGCCGGAACGCGCAGCCCGGCGCGCTCGAGCGCCGGCACCAGGAAGTCGCGCCGCCGCTCGAACTGGCGCCGACGCTGCTCCAGGATCTCGATCGAAGCCGGGCTGAACGCGGCGAGCGCAGCGTACTGGGCGGCGCTCGGCGCGCAGATGAACAAGTGCTGTGCCAGCTTCTCGAATGCGCGCATGTGCGCCTGCGGCAGCACGATCCAGCCCAGCCGCCAGCCGGTCATGCAGAAGTACTTGGAGAAGCTGTTCACCAGGACGATGTCGCCGGGGAGCCCGATCGCAGTCGTAGGCTCCTGGCCGTAGACGAGCCCTTGGTAGATCTCGTCCACGATCAGCACGCCGCCGCGCGCGGCGACGAAGCCGGCGATGCGGCGCAGCTCCTCCTGCGGAACGAGCGTGCCGCTCGGGTTCGCGGGCGTGCCGAGCAGCAGTCCGATCGTGCGGGGTCCCCAGGCACGCTCCACGAGCTCCACCGTCGGCTGGAACATCGCGTCGGCGCGCGTGGCGATCGGCCGCGCCGAACCTTCGAAGGCGCGCACAAAGTGGCGATAGCCCGGGTAGCCGGGATCGGGCACCAACAGCTCGTCGCCGGGGTCGACGAACAAGGCGAGCGCGAGCAACAACGCCCCCGACGCGCCGGCGGTGACCGCGATGCGGGACAGTGGGACCTCGACGTTGAAGCGATCCCGGTAGTGCGCGGCGATCGCTTCGCGCAGTGCCGGCAGGCCGAGCGCGCCGGTATACGCCGTGAGCCCTTCGCGCAGCGCGCGTACGCCGGCCTCGACCACCGGTTCGGGCGCAGTGAAATCCGGCTCGCCGATCTCCATGTGCACCACGCGCCGCCCGCGCGCCTCGAGCTCGTGCGCCTTCGCGAGGATCTCCATGACCTCGAACGGCTGGATCTCCTCGGCGCGACGCGCCGTTAGAATCCGGTCTGGCAGAGCGGCCGCGCGCGTGCGCATGCGAAGTTCCGGGGCGTGAAGTGCTGCGAAGGATTATACGGATAATCATCTCGCCCCAAGCGGAGTGGGAGCGTATCGCGAGCGAGCGCGCGGGCGCCGTGCGCGCCATCGGTTATGCGATGATGCTCTCGGCGATACCGGCGCTGGTCGCGCTCCTTACGCCGTCGTGGGAGGGCGCGCTCTACGAGGGCAGCGCGGCGCGATCGATCGATCCACAGCGCGCGGCATGGCTTACGTTCGCGAGCGCGTGGCTGGTGGTGCTCCTGATTGCCGCGGTGTTCTGGGCGCTCGCGCGGTTCTTCTCGCGAAAACCGGGATGGGGTCCGGCTGTCGAGGTCGC
>JBFKUL010000033.1:0-16511 GCA_041635755.1 Burkholderiales bacterium
CAGGCTGCGCTACGCCCCGAGGCGCGAATTATATCGTGTAACCGCGCCGCGACGGTGCGTGCGCTATCCGCGCAGCGATTCGAGTACTGCGCGCAGCTCCCGCTTGATCGTGGCGAGATCATTGCCGCCTGCCGAGACGCGCGCCGCACGACCGTTGCTCTCGCGCTCGTCGTTGCCGAGCGAGCTGTCGAGCCGGTTGCGTGCGCCGCTGATGGTAAACCCCTCCTCGTACAGCAACTCGCGAATGCGGCGGATCAGCAGCACTTCATGATGCTGGTAGTAGCGGCGGTTGCCGCGCCGCTTTACCGGCTTGAGCTGTGTGAACTCCTGCTCCCAGTAGCGCAACACGTGTGGCTTCACCCCGCAGAGCTCGCTGACCTCACCGATCGTGAAGTAGCGCTTGGCGGGGATCGGCGGCAGCTCAGCCTTCTTGCGGCTCGGCTCCATGGCGCGCCTTCTCCACCAATGCCTTCAGCTTCTGACTGGCGTGAAAGGTGACGACGCGGCGAGCGCTGATTGGGATCTCTTCACCCGTCTTCGGGTTGCGCCCGGGACGCTGCGGCTTGTCGCGCAACTGGAAGTTGCCGAAGCCGGAGAGCTTGACGCTTTCGCCGCGCTCGAGCGCGCCGCGAATCTCCTCGAAGAACGCCTCGACCATGTCTTTGGCCTCGCGCTTGTTCAGTCCGACCTTTTCGAACAGCAGGTCGGCCAATTCGGCCTTGGTCAAAGTCATTGCACCCCCTGACAGCTCCCTGATGACACGTGCGACACTTTTGCTTTTAACTACGGAGGGTTGCCGAGAATTTGCGTCCGAGCAGCCGGATCAGGCTGTCGCGGGCTGCATCGGCTTCAACATCCGTGAGCGTGCGTGCAGTATCTTGCATAACTACCCGAAAAGCAAGGCTTTTTCTGCCAGCGGGGAGGTTCGGACCCTGGTAAAGGTCGAAAAGGCGGACATCCGTCACGATTTCCGGCTTCTCGGCGTCGATAGCGTCCAGCAAGGCCTGTACGGGAATCTCCGTAGCTACCAACAAAGCCACATCGCGGACCACCGGAGGGTAGCGGGAAGGCACCTGAGCCATGGGTACCGGTGCCGTTGCAAGGCTTTCGGCATCCACCTCGAACAGCACCGGCGCCCGCGCCAGCTCGTATTTTCGCTGCCAGCGCGGGTGGAGCTCACCGAGCCAGCCCACGGCGTCGCCCTCGAGCAGGATTCGCGCCGAGCGACCCGGATGAAAGGCGGGGTGGGCGGCCGGCTCGAAGCGCAGTGCGCGCGGCGTGTATAGGGCCTCAAGGTCCGCCTTGAGATCGAAGAAATCCACCGCTCGGCCCGACTCGCCCCACTGCTCCTCGCGTGCCAGGCCATAAGCCGCGGCGGCAGCGCGCATCGGCTGACGCACGCCCGCCACCGAGAGCGGCCCGTCGGCGGCGCCTGGATCGCGCAGGAACACGCGACCCAGCTCAAATACGCGCATGCGTTCGACCTTTCGCGCAAGGTTGAAGCGCAAGTTCGCCACCAGCGAGCCGATCAGAGAACTGCGCATCACCGAGAGCGGGCTCGCGATCGGATTGAGCAGGCACACCGGGTTCGTCTCACCAGCAAAGTCGGCCTCCCATTGCGGCTCGACAAAGCTGAAGTTGATCACTTCGTGGAAATCGCACGCGGCGAGGCGCTCGCGCACGGCGTGCAGCGAGCGGCGCCCTTCGGACAACTCGCCCATGCGCGCCGCCGCGCGCGGCGGCTCGGCCGGGATGCGGTCGAACCCGTACACGCGCGCCACCTCCTCGATCAGGTCTTCCTCCAGTTCTAGATCGAAGCGATGGCTCGGCGGCGTCACCACGAGAGCCAAGGCGCTGCCCTCGCCCTCGCGGCGCCAGGCGAGACCCAGTCGAGTAAAGATCTTGGCCATTTCGTCTGCCGGCACGGAGACCCCGATCACCTTCTGCGCACGCGCAACCCGCATACGAACGGGCGTTCGCTCAGGCAGCCCGGTGATGGTGTCATCCACCGGGCCGGGCTCGCCGCCGCAGATCTCGAGCACCAGGCGCGTGATGTGCTCGATATGCTCGACCGTGGTGGCGAAATCGACGCCGCGCTCGAAACGGTGTGACGCGTCGGTGGAGAAGTTGAAGCGCCGTGCCCGCCCCGCAATCGCAGCGGGCCACCAGAACGCCGCCTCGATGTAGATGTCGCGCGTCGCATCCGAGACCGCGGTCGCCTCGCCGCCCATGATGCCGGCCAGCGCCTCGACCCCGGAGGCGTCGGCGATGATCCCGACCTCCGGCCCGACCTCGACCGTCTGGCCGTTGAGCAGCTCGACCCGCTCACCGGTCCGGCCCCAACGCACCTCGAGCGCGCCCTGCACCTTGGCCAAATCAAAAATGTGCGACGGCCGCCCGAGTTCCAGCATCACGTAGTTGGAGATGTCCACCAGCGCGGAGATCGGCCGCTGCCCCGCGCGCTCCAGGCGACGCTTCATCCATTGCGGCGTCGGCGCCGCCGCGTGCACATTGCGTACTACGCGCCCCGAAAAGCGCCCGCAGAGATCGGGGGCGGACACGTTCACGTCGAGCCGCGCAGCATTGCGCGCCGCGACCGGCGGATAGGCGGGTACGTCGAGCTTGGCGCCGGTCAACGCTGCGACTTCGCGCGCAACGCCCAGCACCGAGAGGCAATCGGCACGGTTCGGCGTGAGCTTGATGACGAGGATGCGCTCATCGAGCGAGAGCGTGGTGCGAACGTCCTCACCGGGCATGGCCTCGGCGGGCAGCTCGAGCAGCCCGGAATGGTCGTCGGAGAGCCCGAGCTCGCGCGCCGAGCAGAGCATGCCGTGGCTCTCCACACCGCGCATCGTCGCGACCCTGATCTCAACGCCGGCAAGTCTGGCGCCGACCCGCGCGAGCGGCGCCTTCATTCCGACGCGTACGTTGGGCGCCCCGCACACCACCGATACCCTGTCATTGCCCGTATCGACCGTACATACGGTGAGCTTGTCGGCGCCGGGATGGTCGTTGACTTCGAGCACGTGCCCGACCACGACGCCCTCGACCGAAGGCGCAACGGGCTCGCAAGACTCCACCTCGAGCCCGGACATGGTGAGCAGATGTGCCAGCTCCTCCGTCGACATCGACGGGTTGGCGAAGCTGCGCAACCAGGATTCCGGGATCTGCATCGCCGCCCGCTCAGGCGAACTGCCTGAGAAATCTCAGGTCGCCATCGAAGAACAGCCGCAAATCGTCGATGCCGTAACGCAGCATCGTCAGGCGCTCGAGGCCCGAGCCGAACGCAAATCCGATATAGCGCTCGGGGTCGAGGCCGAAATTGCGCACCACGCTCGGATGCACCTGGCCGGAGCCGGAAATCTCGAGCCAGCGCCCCTTGAGCGGGCCGCTATCGAATCTCATGTCGATCTCGGCCGAGGGCTCCGTGAAGGGGAAGTAAGACGGTCGAAAGCGCACCTGAAGCTCGTCGGACTCGAAGAAGCGGCGCAGAAAATCCGTGTAGACGCCCTTCAGATCCGCGAAACTGATGTGCTCGTCGATCCACAGACCCTCGATCTGATGGAACATCGGCGAATGCGTCGCGTCCGAATCGACGCGGTAGGTGCGTCCGGGCGCGATCACCTTGATCGGTGGCCGGTGCATACGCGCGTAGCGCACCTGCATGGGGCTGGTATGCGTGCGAAGCAGCAGCGGCAGCCCCTGCGCGTCCTTCAGATCCACGTAGAACGTGTCCTGCATCGACCGCGCCGGATGGTTCTCGGGATTATTGAGCGCGGTGAAGTTGTACCAGTCCGTCTCGATCTCCGGCCCGTCGGCGATATCGAACCCGGCCGTGCGAAAGATGCTCTCGACGCGCTGCCAGGTGCGAATCACCGGATGAATCCCGCCGCGTCCACGACCACGCCCGGGCAGCGTGACATCGAGCGCCTCCTCGGCGAGCCGCGCGTGCAGTTTTAGCTCGGCGAGCTCGCCCCGTCGCGCGTCGAGCGCCGCCTCGAGGCGATCCTTGGCAGCATTGATCGCTGCGCCCGCACTCCTGCGCGCGTCCGCCGGAAGCTTGCCGAGCGACTTGAGAAGCACGGTCAACGCACCGCTCTTGCCAAGGTAACGCGCTTTCGCGTTCTCCAGCGCCGCCGGATCGGTGGCACGGGCGAACTCTGCGAGGGCACGCTCGACAATTGCTTCTACGTTTTCCATCCGTCGAAACAAGAAGCGAGGGCGGGACCCTCGCTTCGCGTTTGCCTTTGCGCGCGACTCAGTGCGCGAGACTGGCCTTGATCTGGCTGGCGATCTTTGCGAATGCGGGCTTGTCCGCCACGGCCAGATCGGCCAGCACCTTGCGGTCGATCTCGATGTTGGCGCGCTTGAGCCCCGCCATGAACGCACTGTAGGTCAGCCCGTGCTCGCGCACCGCTGCATTGATACGGGCGATCCACAACGCCCGGAACTCGCGTTTACGCTGCCGGCGGTCACGATAGGCATACTGCCCTGCTTTCATCACCGCCTGCTTCGCAACGCGGTATACATTGCCGCGCCGGCCTCGGAATCCCTTGGCCTGCTTGAGGACCTTCTTGTGGCGTGCGTGCGCCGTTGTGCCGCGCTTGACTCTTGGCATGGCCGGCCTCCCTTACGAAGAGTACGGCAGCATTGCGCGCACCTGCCGCACGTTGCTGGCGTCGACCGACGTCGTGCCGCGAAGCTTGCGCTTGCGCTTCTGCGACTTCTTGGTAAGGATGTGGCGCATATTGGCCTGCGAGCGCTTGATGCCGCCACTCGAGCGCACGGTGAAGCGCTTCGCGGCGCCTCGCTTGGTCTTCATCTTGGGCATGGGTACTCCTTTTTGAGCTTGACGCCAGGTGACCCGCGGCGCGGGCGCTTGATACCTGGTCATCACTTGTAGGCCCCGCCGCGGATGCCCTCCGCGTCGCGGCACGAAAATCGACTCAACGGCCTCCGCTGCTCAGCCTGAGGCTTCCGCCTTGCTGTCCTTCTTCTGCGCCGCCGGGGCCTTCGGCTCCGTCGCCTTCTTGCCGCCCGAGGCCGCCTTGGTTACCGCCGCCTTCTTCTGTCTCGCCACCGGCACCGGCTTCTTCTTCGGTCCCAGCACCATCACCATCTGACGCCCCTCGAGCCGGGGAAACTGCTCCACCTGGCCGAAGGGCTCCAGCTCGGTCCGCACCCGCTCGAGCAGCCGGATGCCGAACTCCTGATGCGCCATCTCACGGCCCCGGAACCGCAACGTCACCTTTGCCTTGTCGCCCTCTTCGAGAAACTGGATCAGCTTGTTAAGCTTGATCCGGTAGTCGCCCTCGTCGGTGCCCGGCCGGAACTTGATCTCCTTGACCTGGATTTGCTTCTGCTTGAGCTTCGCTTCGTGCGCCTTCTTCTGCTCGCGATAGCGGAACTTGCCGTAATCCATCAGCTTGCAGACCGGCGGTTCGGCGAGCGGCGCGATCTCCACAAGATCGACGTTCCGTTCCTCCGCCAAGCGCATCGCCTCGGCCACCGATACGATGCCCAACTGCTCTCCATCATCTGCTACCAAGCGCACCTGCGGTGCGGTGATCTCCCCGTTGATGCGCTGCTGCGATTTGTCCGGAGTTATGGGCGAATCTCCCCTATTGGCGGCACATTTACGGTCGCCGCACTGACCGTTGCGGGAACCTCTCCCGCGGCGAATGCCATGACGAAATCGGCGCGGTCAGGCCGCGCCGATTTCGGCGAGTCCATGCTGCAAAAAATCAGGCCGTGCCAAGCGCTTCCGCCTCGCTC
Organism: Burkholderiales bacterium; assembly: GCA_041635755.1. Taxonomy (GTDB): domain Bacteria; phylum Pseudomonadota; class Gammaproteobacteria; order Burkholderiales; family SG8-39; genus JBFKUL01. The sequence continues at coordinate 5,776 of JBFKUL010000033.1, forward strand.
CGGAGGCGTGCGATGAAGGCTTCGAGGCTCATCGACCCGAGATCCTCACCGCCGCGCGTGCGCACGGCCACGGTTTCAGCTTGCTTCTCCTTGTCCCCGACGACCAGTTGGTAGGGCAGCTTCTGCAAGCTATGTTCGCGAATCTTATAGGAAATTTTCTCGCTCCGCAAATCTTCGGCGGCACGCCAGCCAGCCTCTCGCAGGGCGCTTGCAACCCTCGCCGCGTACTCGGCCTGATGCTCGGAAATGCTCAATACGGCCACCTGCACGGGGGCCAGCCAGACCGGGAATGCCCCCGCGAAGTGCTCGATGAGGATGCCAAGGAAGCGCTCCATGGAGCCGACGATTGCCCGGTGGAGCATCACCGGGATGTGGCGCGCGTTGTCTTCGCCGACGTACTCCGCCCCCAACCGCTCGGGCATGAAGAAATCGACCTGCATGGTGCCACACTGCCATACGCGGCCGATGGCGTCCTTGAGCGAGTACTCGATCTTGGGTCCGTAAAAGGCCCCCTCACCGGGCGAGACCTGGAATTCGATGCCCGAGCGGCGCATCGAATCCATGAGCGCCGCTTCCGCCTTCTCCCAGAGCCCGTCGTCCCCGATGCGTTTCTCGGGGCGGGTCGCAACCTTGTAAATCACCTCCGTAAAGCCGAAATCCCGGTACACCTTCTGCAGCAGCGCCGTAAAAGCCGCGCACTCGTCGAGGATCTGGTCCTCTGTGCAGAAGATGTGGCCGTCGTCCTGCACGAAGCCGCGCACGCGCATCAGGCCATGGAGCGCACCCGAAGGCTCGTTGCGGTGGCACACGCCGAACTCGCCCAGGCGAAACGGCAGGTCACGGTAGCTTTTCACCCCCTGGTTGAACACCTGGATATGGCCCGGGCAGTTCATCGGCTTGACCGCGTAGTCGCGGTTCTCCGAAGAGGTCGTGAACATGTTCTCGCGGTAGTTTTCCCAGTGGCCTGTGCGCTCCCACAGGCGGCGGTCGAGAATCTGCGGGCAACGGACCTCGAGGTAGCCGTTGTCCCGGTACACGCGACGCATGTACTGCTCGACTTCCTGCCAGAGGGTCCACCCCTTGGGGTGCCAGAACACCAGCCCCGGCGCCTCGTCCTGCATGTGGAACAGATCCAGCTGTCGTCCGAGGCGCCGGTGGTCGCGCTTTTCCGCCTCCTCGAGCATCTTCAGGTAGGCATCCTGATCCTCTTTCTTCGCCCACGCGGTGCCGTAGATGCGCTGGAGCATCTCGTTCTTGGAATCGCCGCGCCAATACGCCCCGGCGACCCGCATCAGCTTGAAGACCTTGAGCTTGCCGGTCGAGGGGACATGCGGCCCCCGGCACAGGTCGATGAAGTTGCCCTGCTCGTAGAGCGAGATCTCCTGGTCGGCCGGGATCGAGCTGATGATCTCCGCCTTGTAGATCTCACCCTGGTCGCGAAAGAACTTCACCGCGGCATCGCGCGCCATGACCTTCCGCGCCACCGGCAAATCACGCTTGGCAATCTCAGCCATGCGCTTTTCAATCGCGGCGAGGTCCTCGGGCGTAAAGGGGCGCTTGTAGGAGAAATCGTAGTAGAAGCCGTTTTCGATCACCGGCCCGATCGTCACCTGTGCCTCGGGAAACAGCTCCTTGACCGCATGCGCGAGCAGGTGCGCGCTCGAGTGGCGCAGAATCTCCAGGCCGAGTGTGTCGCGGTCGGTGACGATGGAGAGTTCGGCATCGGCCTCGATACGAAAACTGGTGTCGACCAGACTTCCGTTCACCTTGCCGGCAAGCGCAGCGCGCGCGAGGCCCGCGCCGATCGACTGGGCGACCTCGGCTACCGTGACCGGACCCGGAAAACGCTTTACCGAGCCGTCTGGCAGTTTGATGCTTGGCATTGTCCTGTCCTCGAGAGGCAAAAAAAAGTGCGGTCGAGCCGCACTTCTGTCGCACCGTGACGCGCTCCACCGTCCTGCATCAGCTTCCGGTAGTCGTAGTTCGCTGGGTCACGATGCACGCTCCTCTCGGGGCTTCGGCGCATTGCCCGGCGCGCACTGCCCGTTTCCATGCGCGGGGTTACAGGCGGCGGCCGGGCCGCCCTTTGACGACTGGTAGGCGCGATTGGACTCGAACCAACGACCCCTACCATGTCAAGGTAGTGCTCTAACCAGCTGAGCTACGCGCCTGAAGGGTCGGAATTCTAGCTTATTCCGTGGTCTGCCCTCAACGGCGCCGCGCAATGGCCATGCGGGCCGAACAACACGGCGCGGCGCCGGTCAAACGATACTTAACCGGAAGGCGCGCATGGACCTGATTGTGTGGCGACACGCCGAGGCCGAGGAAGGCGGGCCCGATCTCGAGCGCAAATTGACGGCGAAGGGTCATAAGCACGCCGCGCGCGTGGCCGAATGGCTGCAGCAGCGCCTGCCTTCGAAGTTCATCGTACTGTCCAGTCCGGCGGCGCGCGCGCGCCAGACTGCGGCCGCGCTGACGACGGCAGTCAAGACTGTTTCGTCCCTCGCGCCCGGCGCCTCGGCCGCACAGGTGATCGAGGCGGCCGATTGGCCGAGCCGCAAAGGCGCGGTGGTGGTGGTCGGCCACCAGCCCACGCTCGGCCAGGTTGCCGCGGTACTTCTATCGGGCGAGCCGTTGGAATGGACGATCAAGAAGGGCGGCCTTTGGTGGCTGACGAGCCGCGAACGCGGCGGTGAAGCGCAGGTGGTGGTGCGCGCGGTGCTGGCGCCGGAATTCATCTAGCCTGGCGCCGCCTTCGGCCATCGCAGCGCGCGTGCTAGGCTAAGCGAAGCATACGCAGCATGCAGGGTGCTGCGCGCTGGTAAAACCTGCTTCGGGGAGGCCATCCGATGGAAGCGACCCAGCTCACCGGGCTGCTCGCGCAGGCGCGCGACGTGCTCGCGATTCCGTGGTTCATGCTCGGTGACACGCAGATCAATGCGGCCCGCCTGCTCGGCCTGTTCCTGATCATCGTCCTGGTGTGGTGGTTCGCGTCGCTGCTCGAGCGAGGCGTGACGCGCGTAGCGCTGCGTGGTGACGCCGAATCGAGGAGCGCCGCCGCGGTCTATACCTGGGCGCGCGTCCTGCGCTATGCGGTATGGATCATCGGCACGATCGTCGGGCTGAACTATATCGGCCTGGATCTCGCGAGCCTCGCACTGCTCGGCGGCGCGATCGGCGTCGGCATCGGCTTCGGCCTGCAGAACATCTTCAGCAACTTCATCTCCGGGATCATCATCCTGCTCGAGCGCACGCTCAAGGTGGGCGACTTCGTCGACCTTCAATCCGGCGTGCGCGGCAAGGTGCGCGAGATCGGGCTGCGCTACACGCGCATCACGACCAACGACGACGTCGACATCATCGTGCCGAATTCCGAGTTCATCAATGGACGGGTCACCAACTGGACCTTCGAGACGCGCGTGCGTCGCATGCGCATCCCCTTCGGGGTCGCCTACGGCAGCGACAAGGACCGCGTCAAAGCCGCCGGTCTGCGCGCCGCCGAGCGCGTCAAGGGCACCGTGATTCAGAGCGGGCGCGAGCCGGACGTCTGGCTGGTCGGGTTCGGCGACAGCAGCCTGAACTTCGAGCTCGTCGTCTGGGTCGGGCCCGAACTCGTGGCGCGGCCCGGCAGAACCGAAGCCGCCTTTCTCTGGGCGATCGAGGACGAGTTGCGGGCCGAGGACATCGAGATTCCGTTCCCGCAACGCGATCTGCATGTGCGCTCGGGCACGCTGAGCGTGCGACTCGACCGGTCCGACGTCGAGCCCGCGAAGTGAGGTCGCCATGCGTTACCTGATCGTGCTGCGGCTACTGCTCGATGTCTATGGCGCGACGTTTCTCGGCGTCATGCTGGTCGCCGTCGCCATCTATGGCGTATTGCCCTACGAAGCGTTGACGCGCCTGGGTTCGGTAGTGTTTTACGCGCTCATGTCGGCCGCATTCGCCGTCTGGGTATGGCTTGCGGCGCGCACGCTTGCCCGGCATCCCGAAAGGCATCGCGGCACGGAGCGATGAGGGCCGCGGATACACCTCTGCGCGCGCTCGGCCAGGCGCTCGCGCGCTTTCTGACGCGCCCGAACCCGAACTACGAGCCGCCGGCAACGAGCAGCATCGAGGACCTCGCCCGCACCCTGCAGCCCGCCGACGTCCTGTTGATCGAGGGCAACACGCGGGTCAGTACGGCAATCAAGTTTCTCACGCAGTCGACCTGGTCGCATGCCGCGCTTTACGTCGGACCGCGGTCCGAGCTTGGCGAGGAGGATCGGCAACCGCGCGTACTGGTCGAGGCGGACCTGGTGCACGGCGTACGCGCGGTCACGCTCGCCCGCTATGCGGATTTTCACACTCGCATCTGCCGACCCATCGGCCTGTCCGACGGCGATCGTGAGTGCGTCCTGACGTTTGCGGTCGAACGACTGGGCCATGCGTACGATCTGCGCAACCTCATCGATCTGGTGCGCTACCTGCTGCCGTTGCCGCCGGTGCCGACGCGCCTGCGTCGTCGCATGATCGAGCTGGGCAGCGGCGAGCCGACGCGCGCCATCTGCTCGACGCTGATCGCGCAAGCATTCCAGTCGGTGCGCTACCCGATCCTGCCCTTCATCGAGTACCGCCCGGGCGGCGGCCTGGGTCGCAGCGCCTTTGTCGAGGAGGTGCTGCGCGCACGGCACCATAGCCTGTTCACGCCGCGCGACTTCGACATCTCGCCGTACTTTCGCGTGATCAAGCCGCGCATCGAGCGCGGCTTCGACTACACCGCGATTCGATGGGACGACGAGTCGCCCCGTCTGGCGGAGAATTCACCCGGTGCCTCAACCCCCGCCTAGCGCGCCGGCCGCACGCCGCACGCCCAGCCCGCGTACCGAGAATCGCATGCCGACTGCGTCCCAGTACTTAGCCTCGGCCTCGAACGCTGCCGCGGTCAAGGGATTCTCGTCGAGCCAGCTCTGTGGCAGCTCGAGCGCATAGCCACGCTCGTCCGCAAAGACGCGCAGCAGCGGCAGTGCGACATCGGCGCGCCGGCGCAACACCAGCGAAGCAAGCCGCAACGCGAATACCAGCGTCCAGTCGGTCCCCTCGAGGCCCGCCTCCCTGATCTTGCCGAGCTTTCCGCGATGCGCCAGAACGATGCGCGCCAGGCGCTGCTGCTCCATGCGCGAGAATCCGGGCATGTCGGCGTTCGAGAGCACGTAGGCCGAATGCTTGTGGTAGTTCGCATGCGCGATCGACAGCCCGACTTCGGCAAGCCGCGCGGACCAGCCGAGCGTCATGCGCAGCGGATCGTCCTCGGTCGGGTCGCCTACGAGGGCATCGTACACACGCAGGGCGAATACACGTACCCGCTCGGCCTGCGCCGCGTCGATCTGGTAGCGCCGCATGAATTGCGCGACGGTCACCTCGCGCATGTCGCGATGCTGGACGCGGCCGAGCAGGTCGTACAGCACCCCATGGCGCAGCGCTCCATCCGAGACGCTCATGCGCTCGATGCCGAGTTCCTCGAATGCCGCAATCATGATCGCGAGCCCACCGGGGAGGACCGGCACTCGACTCGGTCGAAGGGCGGCGATCCGGTCCGGATCGGCGCGCTCGAACTTGATCAAGGTGCTGCGCAGCTGGTCGAGGCCATCGCGTGTGATGCCCTCTTTGGCGAAACCGTTCTCGCGCAGGATGGTCTCAATCGAGCGCGCTGTGCCGGAAGAACCGATCGCCTCCTGCCACTCCGAGGCGCGGTAAGCGCGCACGATGCCTGCGAGCTCCTGGCGCGCGGCGAACTCCGCGGCCTTCATGCCCGCCTTGTCGATGCGCCCATCCGGAAAATAGCGCAGGCTGTAGCTCACGCAACCCATGTACAGGCTCTCGGTGAGCTGCGGCTCGAGCCCGCTGCCGACGATGAACTCGGTTGAACCTCCGCCGATGTCGATCACCAGCCGCCGATGCGCCGCGGGCTGCAGAGCATGCGCGACACCAAGGTAGATCAGGCGCGCCTCCTCGCGGCCGGCAATCACCTCGATCGGAAAGCCGAGCGCCTCGCGCGCCTCGCGCAGGAACGGCCCCGCGTTCTTCGCCACCCGCAGCGTGTTGGTCCCGACCGCCCGCACGGCCTGGCGCGGAAAACCGCGCAGCCGTTCGTGAAAGCGCCGCAGCGTGTCGAGGGCGCGCGCCTGCGTGGCGCGATCGAGACGCTTGTCTGCAGTCAAGCCAGCACCGAGACGCACCACCTCGCGTAATGCGTCGAGCAGGTAGATCTGACCGTCTACCACGCGGCCGACCTGAAGGTGGAAGCTGTTCGAACCGAGGTCGATGGCAGCGAGCGTCTGGGGGCGCGGCATGACGCCGTCACGGTAGCACCCGTGTTGCGCACGTGCAATGCAAGCCCCTTGTGCGCGCTGCGCCTGAATATGACAGCAATATTTCGCCTACGCTTCCGCGCCGCCGCAGGCATGCGCGCTACACTATGTGCCTGGCCGGCGTCTTCTCGGCCCCCCGCCGCATGAACAAGAAAGTCCACACCAGCGCGAACTTCCTCAACCGGGAGCTCGGCATCCTCGAATTCAACCGCCGCGTGCTCGCACAGGCGGCCGACGATTCCGTGCCGGTGCTCGAGCGACTGCGCTTTCTCACCATCGTGTCGTCCAATCTCGACGAGTTCTTCGAGATCCGGGTGGCCGGCCTGAAAGAGCAGATCAAGCTCAACGTCCCCGAGCCGGGACCCGACGGCGCGAGCCCGGGAGAGATTTTCGCCATCGTCTCGCCTGCGGCGCATGCATTGGTTGCCGAGCAGTACAAGCTGCTGAACGACGTGCTGCTGCCGCGGCTCGCCGAGGCGGACGTGCATTTTCCGCGCCGCACGGACTGGACGCCGGCGCAGCGCGACTGGGTCCGCGGTTACTTCACGCGGGAAGTGCTGCCGGTGCTGACGCCGATCGGCCTGGATCCGGCGCATCCTTTCCCGCGCGTTTTCAACAAGAGCCTCAACTTCGCGATCGAGCTCGAGGGGCGCGACGCTTTCGGGCGCAGCTCGGGCGCGGCGATCGTGCAGGCGCCGCGAGTGCTGCCGCGCGTGATACGGCTGCCGCGCGAGATCTCGGGCGGGGAATACGCCTTCGCGTTCCTGTCCTCGATCATGCATGCACACGTCGACGAGCTGTTTTCCGGCATGAAGGTGCTCGGCTGCTACCAGTTCCGCGTCACACGCAACTCGGACCTGTTCGTCGATGAGGAGGAGATCAAGAACCTGCGCATCGCACTGCAGGGAGAGCTGCTGCATCGACACTTCGGCGACGCCGTGCGCCTGGAAGTCGCGGACAACTGCTCACCCGGCATGGTGGAGTTCCTGCTGCAGCAGTTTGGGCTTGACGAGCCCGACCTCTACCGGGTCGACGGTCCGGTGAACCTGTATCGCATGCGGGAGGTTCCGGACCAGGTCAATCGTCCGGATTTGAAGTACCCACCCTTCACTTCGGGACTGCCCGGTGCGCTCGAGAAGCGCGGCGGTGATCTGTTCGAGACGCTGGCGCGCGAGGACGTGCTGCTGCATCACCCGTACCAGTCGTTCATTCCGGTGCTCGATTTCATCCGCACCACCGCGATCGACCCTCAGGTGGTGGCGATCAAGCAGACTGTTTACCGGACCGGCACCGACTCCGAGCTGATGGAGATCCTGATCGACGCGGCGCGCCGCGGCAAGGAAGTCACCGTCGTGGTCGAGCTGATGGCGCGCTTCGACGAGGAAGCGAATCTCAACTGGGCGGCGCGGCTCGAGGAGGTCGGCGCCCATGTGGTGTACGGTGTGGTCGGTCACAAGACGCACGCCAAGATGGCGCTCGTCGTGCGGCGCGAGGAGGGCCCGAGCGGCAAGGTGCTCAGGCGCTACACGCATCTCGCGACCGGCAACTACCACCCCAAGACCGCGCGCCAGTACACCGATTTCGGCCTGCTCACCGCGAACGAGGAGTTGTGCGGCGACGTGAACGAGGTGTTCAAGCAGCTCACGGGACTGGGTCGCGCGAGCCGCCTGCGCCATGTCTGGCAATCGCCGTTCACGCTGCACAAGCGCATCATCGGCGCGATCCGCAACGAAGCGCGCGTGGCCCGGGAAGGAGGGTCCGCCCGCATCATCGCGAAGATGAACGCGCTGCTTGAGCCGGCGATCATCGACGAGCTGTACGCCGCCTCGCAGGCCGGGGTGAAGATCGATCTCATCGTGCGCGGCGTGTGCGCACTCAAGCCCGGCATCACGGGGCTCTCGGAGAACATCCGCGTACGCTCGATCATCGGACGCTTTCTCGAGCACACGCGCGTGTTCTTCTTCCACAACGAAGGCGCCGAGGAGGTCTACCTCTCGAGCGCCGACTGGATGGACCGGAATTTCTTCCGGCGCATCGAGCTGTGCTTTCCGGTGATCGACCCGGCGCTCAAGCGCCGCGTGATGCGCGAGGGCCTGCAGCCCTACCTCGATGACAACTGCCAGGCCTGGGAGATGGATGCCGAAGGCCGATACACGCAGGCCAAGCCGCGCCGCGGCCGGCGGCGCGCCGCGCAGGAGGAACTGCTCTATACGCTCGCGACGCCGAGCTGATCCGCGCGCGCAGTGCTATAGTCGCCCGCGCCATGGAAAGCCCGCATAAAGGCGCGACCGGCCTGCGTCGGCTGCTGAACGCCACGCGATTCTCGCTCGAAGGCATCGCCGAGGCCGCACGGCGTGAGGAAGCGTTTCGGCAGGAGCTGGTTCTCGCGGTCGTGCTGGTACCGTTGGGCCTCTGGCTCGGCAGCGACGGCGTCGAGCGCACGCTGCTGGTCGGCAGCATCCTGCTCGTCCTGATCGTCGAGCTGCTCAATTCCGCGATCGAGGCGACGATCGATCGCGTATCGCTCGAAGAGCACGCGCTCGCCAAACGCGCCAAGGACTACGGCAGCGCGGCGGTCATGTTTGCGCTTGTCCTCGCGGCCTCGACCTGGCTGCTCGTGCTGCTGTACTGAAAAGGGCCCCGCAGGGCCCTTGGATTCACACTCGTCATTCAGCCGCCCTACTGCTTGTAGGCCTCGAAGCCGATAAACAACCGGACCTCGTCGCTGATCGCGGGCAAGCCGAACTTCATGCCGAAATCGCTGCGCTTGAGCACCCCTTGCGCGTCGCCGCCACACATCTCCCTTTTGTTGAAGGGGTGCGAGCCGCATCGCCAGTGAGAAACCGTCAGGGTCAGCGGCTTGGTGACGCCGAGCATCGTGAACTGGCCTTCTACGGTCGCCGGGGCATCGCCAGCGAACTTTACTGCGGTCGCCTTATAGGTCATGCGCGGAAACTCCGTGACATTGAAAAAATCGGCACCGCGCAGATGCTCGTCGCGCGAACGCGGACGGCTGCCCTTGTCGTTGTCGCCCGTGGTGATCGTGGCCGCCTCGATCGTCACATCGAGCGAGGCGCTCTTCGCCGCCTTGTCGAGCGTGAAGGTGCCCGTCGACTTGTCGAAGCGCCCCCAGATCGTCGCGAAGCCGAAGTGGCTGACGCCGAAATGCGAGTAAGAGTGGATCGGATCGATCACGTACGTCTCGGGTGCCGCGGCCACAGCGAGCGGCAGCGCCAGTACGGCAGCGGCCAGGATCGTTCTCTTCATTTTGCAATCTCCTTGTTCAAGGTGAGGGGCAGAACATCAGCTTCCGGAACGGCTTGCGAGCCACGCGAGCGCGCATGCGCCCGCCGCAACCGAGCACGTGTAAAGCGAGGCGACTACAACTTGCAATGCCGGGGGCGTACGCTCGGGCAGCGGAAGGCGCGCCACGATCGGCACCAGGGCGAACACTGCGAGAGAATACCAGGGCAATTTGGCCAGCAGCATCGCCGCCGCCGCGAGCAGCGGCGCGAGTACCGATACCGTGAGTGTGAGCGAGGTACCCGCGACAACGCGTTTTCCGAGGAGCATCACGACGAGCAAGAAGCCGCCGCATGCGGCGCCGAGTGCGAGGCCATATTGGCCAATCAGCGCCGAGGCACCGAGCACGGCGCCGATGCCCACGCCTAAGCCCATGGCCAGACCCACGGCGCCGGCTCGAATCGGCATCGCGTGCAGAGTCAGTGTAAAGGCCACGCACCACAGAACATACACGCTGATTCCCGCCCCATACACGAGCGCCTCGGCAAGCGGTTTCTGCACCAGTACGGTCCAGAACACCCACGCCGAGGCGGCTCCGAACAGGGTACCCAGTATCACACCGGCGGAGCGCGTGGGCTTGAAGGCGAGGTCGGCGAGCAGGCCGATCACGGGTGCAAGCATGCCCAAAACGACCACCTTGCGGGTTGCGGTCAGCGTCTCGAAGGAGAAATTGCCGATCAGGAAGACCGCGGCGAGGAATCCGGCGATGGCACCGAGCCCTGAGAGGCGCAACGGAACCGCCAAGGTCGCGACCCCCAAGCCCACGACAAAGGGCGCGACGCCGCCCTGGACTGCAGGATGTGCAAGCAATTCCTCCAACGAAGTCACTCCCGGGATTTATTGGGCGGCGCACCCTGGACAAACAGCGAAGGGCGAGATTGTATTCCACTTCGTCTTCACGTTCGTGCGACCCGAATAACGCCCGAAACGTCCTTAACTATGCCAAGCGCGCGTCGCAGCTGCGCCAGGTCGCCGACCTCGAACGTGAAGCGCATGAAGGCGATCTCGTCACGGCTTTGCGTGCGCACGGCCGTGACGTTGATGCGCTCGCGCGCCAGTGCGTCGCCGATATCGCGCAGCAGCCCG